>JALOPA010000624.1 GCA_025454125.1 Thermodesulfobacteriota bacterium | reverse complement strand
ATTTCCGTCGTACAACTTCTTCGTCATCGGAGTGGGGCTTGGGGTTGTGGTCTTTCTCTGGTGGCTCGTCTACCGGACCCGCCTGGGAGATATTATCCGGGCTGCGGCCCACGACCGGGACATGGTGTCCGCCCTGGGGATCCCTATCCCCTGGCTTTTTACCTGGATCTTCGTGCTTGGATCCATGATTGCCGGGCTCAGCGGAGCCGTGACCGCTCCCTTTGGTTCGGTCGCTTTAGGGATGGACGTGGAGATCATTATCGAATGCTTTGCCGTCGTGGTCATCGGCGGCATGGGAAGCCTTCCGGGAACCCTGCTGGGTTCCTTCATTGTCGGCCAGGTTTACTCTTTCGGGATCATGTTCAAACCGGAACTGGCTCTTGCCTTGATTTTTATGGTGATGGCCGTGGTTCTCATTATTCGACCCTGGGGGATCTTCGGAAGACCGGAACGATAATATTCACAAGAGAATGGAGTCGTGATGGAACGGATTCAAGCTGAGAACAGGGGCTCATGGTTCACACGAAAAGGCTGGCTGGTTCTTTTGGTCATCCTTTTCTGCGTGGCTCCGGTGACCCTGTCGGAGTTCTACCTCACCGTGCTGTGCGAAGCGCTGGTCATGAGCATGCTGGCCCTGAGCTTCAATCTTCTTTTCGGCTACATGGGGCAACTCTCCTTTGGCCAGGCCGCGTTCTACGGCCTGGGGGGCTACGCGGTGGCCTTGCTGATGACCAAGGCCCACTTCAACTTCTGGCTGAGCCTGGTGGCCGGGGTTCTTCTTGCCGCTGCGGTGGGCGCCGTCGTCGGGTACTTTTGCGTGCGCCTCAGAGGCATCTACTTTTCGGTTTTAACCCTGGCGTTCGGGCAGCTCATCTTTTTTATCGTGTTCAAATGGCACAACTTTACGGGCGGGGACGACGGGATACAGGGCGTTTTCCCTCCAGAGTACCTGAAGTCGCCGATCACCTATTACTACTTCCTTCTGGCGGTGTTTCTGGGTTCGAGTTATGGCCTGTGGCGGCTGGTGAACTCCCCCTTTGGACAGATTGTAAAAGGCATGCGCGAGAACGACACCCGAACAGAGTTCCTCGGGATCAACATCGCGAGGTATCAACTCATCGCCTTTATTTTCGCAGCGGCTCTCGCAGGACTGGCCGGAGCGGTCTGGGTGCCTTTCTATCGATCCGTAGCCCCTTCCTACCTCACGTGGATCAAATCCGGGGAACCCGTCATGGCCGCTATTCTTGGGGGACCTTCCCTTTTCTTCGGCCCTGTGCTGGGGATGTTCATCATGACCTTTTTCCATGCCTGGGTTCTCGGGTTTACGGTCTACTGGCCCGTCGTGATGGGGGCACTGATCCTGCTGATCATCTTCTTCCTGCCCGGCGGGATTCTCGGCTATATTCAGGAGAAGGTGAAAGAAAGGAAAGAAAACGCACAACGACCGCGAGGATAAACGATATGGCATTTCTGGAGACGCAAGAAGTATCACGGGCTTTTGGAAAGCTCTGGGCCGTCAACCGGGTGAGCCTGGATCTTCGCCAGGGCGATATCCACGCGATTATCGGCCCAAACGGTGCCGGTAAAAGCACGTATTTCAACCTCATTACAGGCTATCATCGGGCGACCACGGGAACCGTTCTTTATAAGGGAAAGGACATCACCCGTCTGCCTGCTTATGAGAGGTGTAATCAGGGGATCACCCGGTCTTTTCAGATCACCAGCATCTATCCGAAGCTCACTGTTTATGAGAGCGTCCTGATGGCTCTTCTCTCCCATCGCAAGGTCACGTTGAACTTTTTCTCCCGGGCAAGGAATTTTTTCAAAGAGGACGTCATGCGAATCCTGGAGGACGTCGGTCTTGCCGATCAGGCGCCTCGTCAGGGGGACTCCCTCTCGCACGGAGACAAGAAAAGGCTGGAGCTCGCCGTGACCGTGGGAACGGAGCCGGAGATCCTTCTTCTCGATGAACCCACGTGCGGGATGTCCCCTGAGGAGACGGAAACCACCATGTCCCTGGTCAAGAAGCTGTGCGAGGAGAGAGGCATCACCATCCTTTTTACGGAGCACGACATGGCGGTGGTGTTCGGGATTGCGAAAAGAATCTCTGTGCTTCACCAGGGAAGGCTGATCGCCGACGGAACCCCGCAAGAGGTTCGGGAAAGCGAGGACGTGCAAAAGGTGTATTTAGGGGGTACCGCATGATACTCGAAGCAGAACAGATTCATACCTACTACGGGACGAGCCATATTCTTTTCGGAATCTCCTTCGAAGTCAGAGACAGAGAATCCATCTGCCTCCTGGGGAGAAACGGGGCCGGCAAGACGACAACGCTCAAGAGTATCATCGGTCTGACCCCGCCCAAGGCCGGAAAGATCCGATTCAAGGGTCAGGACATTGTCGGCAAACCTCCTTACCGCATCGCTAAACTGGGTATCGGTTTTGTTCCCGATGACCGGCGGATCTTCCCTGACCTGACGGTCCGGCAAAACATTCTCGTGGCGAGGAGAGAGAGGGAGGGAGGCACTTGGAACCTCGAATCGGTTTACAACCTCTTCCCGAAATTGCAGCAACTCGACGCGCACATGGGGACCCAGTTGAGCGGCGGGGAACAGCAGATGCTCACTGTTGCAAGAACCTTAATGACCAACCCTGAATTCTTGTTGCTGGACGAGCCAGGGGAAGGGTTGGCTCCCCTGGTCATCAAGACCATGGAAGTGCAGCTCAGCGAGATCAAGAAAGCGGGTCTGAACATGCTCATCTGCGAGCACAATGTCGGCCTGGCCCTGGCGTTGAGCGACCGGGGCTACGTCATGGATAAAGGGGCTATCCACTATCATGGGACCATCGAAGAACTGCGGGGTAACGAGGAGGTGAGGAAGAAGTATCTGATGGTATAACAGGTTGCTAAAAAACGT
>JALOPA010000623.1 GCA_025454125.1 Thermodesulfobacteriota bacterium | reverse complement strand
GAAAGACGTGATTCATCTGATGGACGCGATCGTGGGCATGGAAGGGGAGGGACCCGGATCAGCGGGTGCGGCCAGAAAGATCGGTGCCCTTGTGGCAGGCCAGGACGCAGTGGCCGTGGATGCCGTGGCGACCAGGGTGGTGGGGCTTCGCTTGAAAGAGGTGCTCACCGTCACCCTCGGAGAGAAAAGAGGCCTCGGTGTAGGCGCTCTGGAGCGTATGGAACTCCTGGGGGCCGGTCTGGATGCCTTTCAGGTCCGTAATTATGTTCCGAGCAAAGCAAGCGGACGGACCCCTGTGTCCCGCTGGCCGCTCAATACGAGTCTTTTCAAAGACCTGCTTTTGGAAAAACCCGTCCCCTCTGAAGCGCGCTGCACGCTGTGCTACCAGTGCAAGGCCATATGCCCGGGGGGAGCGATCGGCGAAACGCGGGGTGGGAGCGGAATCCCGGCCTACGACTACGACAAATGCATCCGGTGCTATTGTTGCATGGAGATTTGTCCGGAAGCGGCCATCGGTCTAAAGAGCGGAAAGCTCCAGTGGCTCATCAGCAAGTGGACCAAATGATTTGCCTTTGAACGGCGCCCCTGTCCCTGTGGATGAGAACAAGAAAGAG
Source organism: Thermodesulfobacteriota bacterium (assembly GCA_025454125.1). Next base: position 2,309 of record JALOPA010000623.1, on the reverse strand, counting down.
GACCCTCCTAATGAAAGAGGATTTCCTGGCAATGGCGAAATAAGGCATTAAATTTGAGCCATTGGTGTCTAGGGGATGGAGATGTTGAGTATTTCTGTAACCCGTCAAACTCAAACCTGTGGAGGGAAAAAATGAGAAAAGTGATTTTGCTCGCGGCCATCGCAATGATGTTTGCTTCAGCCGCCCTTTTCGCCGCGCCGACGGCGGCTCAGGACGTGAAAAGAATGACCATTGAAGAACTCAAAGGACTGCTCGGCAGCCCTGATCTTGTCATCATCGATGCCCGCCGGGACGGGGATTGGAAACTGAGCAAGGTGAAGATCAAAGGGGCGGTGAGGGAGGATCTGGACAACGTCCCCTCCTGGATGAACAAGTACTCGAAGGACAAGATCCTGGTGTTTTACTGCGCCTGAACGAACGAGTACACCAGTGCCCGTGTGGCACAGCCTTTTGTGAAGGCCGGTTATTCCAAGGTATTCGCGCTCAAAGGCGGCTGGGATGAGTGGGAGAAGGGGAAAAACCCGGTGGACCCGAAGTAAAGCCGCCAGTGCGGCTTTCAACCGAGGGCAAGAGGAAGGGAAAGGCCTTGACAAGAAAAGTTCCGTTTCACTAAATTCGACGGAACATTCCCCAAAATACCGGCATTCAAGAACGCAGACTTCTACCCAATTGACCAAGGAGGCATCGGCATGGAGGTGAAGAAGATTCTCTGGCCTACCGACTTTTCTCCCAATGCGGAGAAGGCTCTGGAGTATGTGACCTCTCTCTCCGAGAAGTACCAGACAGAGGTCCACGTGCTCTACGTCATCCAGGAACTGGCCCAGCACCCGCCCTGGTACGGGGACTTTGACAAGTCCCATTTTGAGAAGATCCAGGAATGGGAGAAGAAGACGGCGAAGAAACGGCTGGATGACGTGTGCGAGAAGTACCTACAGGGCTGCCCGCTCTACATCAAGCACATTGCGGCAGGAGATCCGGCCCAGGAGATTCTCAAGCTCATCAAGCAGGAAAGAATCGACATGGTGGTGATGGCCAGCCATGGGGCCAAAGCGCATTTCCGGTTCGGGGGCGTGGCCGAGAAAGTGCTCAAGAATTCCCCTGTGCCGGTGGTCGTCATTCCCATCGAGCCTCATCCATAAGCAGCGACCCGTCGAGGCAGGCGGCCCGTCAAAGGACTGCCTGCCTTTTTTTCCTTCTCCAACCTTTCTTGCACGGGGCCGGGTTCAACAGTTTAGCTCTTTGAAATAAACACAGAAAAAGGCCATGGGGGTCTCTCTAAAAACAGAACAACGAAGACGCCACACCATCATGGCAAGCTCTAGGCCATGGGTGAGGCGGGCGGAGGGCTACCGGGGAACTCGCCACGTCATGCCCGGCTGGCAGGTGCTGGTGACACCTCGCCGCCCGCCTTCGCTGCCCCTGATCTACAGAGTCTTTTCCGCATTCTCTTCATTTCTGTTTTTAGAGGGACCCCCATGGCCTGAGCCATCCATTTCAAAGAGCTAAACTGTTACGGCCGGATCCCTCAGTTTTGGCCGGGACGTCCTTTGATCATCGACTTTCACACCCACATTTACCCTGACGCGTCGGCGTCGAAGACTCTCTCTGCCGTTCAAAGCCGGGCCGGGATCTCCTGCTTCAGCGACGGTACTCAGGCGGGGCTTGTTCAGTCCATGGACAAGGCCGGTATCGCTTTTTCCGTCGTCTGCAGCGTGGCCACGAAACCGGAGATGGTGCCACCCACCCATGCGTGGCTCGAGACCATGCGAAACCCTCGGATCATCCCTTTTGCCACCATGCACCCTGACCGTTTTCCGGATCCTGAAGAGGCGGAGAGCCTCAGGAGAAAAGGATTCAAAGGCTTTAAGGTCCATCCGGACTACCAGGGGTTTTTCGTGGACGAGAAAAGGGTGTATCCTTTTTACGAAGCGGCTCAGGCTGCGGGGATGATCGTTCTCTTCCACGCCGGACTGGACCGGGGGCTGCCCGAGCCCATTCATTCAACGCCCGAGAGGCTTGCGAAGGTTCACGCGGATTTCCCGTCGCTTCGCATGGTGGTCGCCCACATGGGAGGCGAGGCGGTCTTCGATGGAACCGAAAGACATCTCCTGGGCAGGGAGCTGTTTATGGACACCTCTTTTGTGCTGAGGGCCATGCCGCCTCGCACCTTGGAGCGGTTCATGAAAAAGCACCCTTTGGAACGGATCCTCTTCGGATCGGACAGCCCTTGGACCGACCAGGCTGAGGAACTTCGTTTTCTGATGGAGTTGCCCTACCTGAGCGCAGAGGAAAAAGAAAAGATCGCAGGC
>JALOPA010000622.1 GCA_025454125.1 Thermodesulfobacteriota bacterium | reverse complement strand
AAAGATCTCTCCCGGAGTTTACCCTGAGGCACTCGAAGGGGTCGAGAAGACAAGAAAGGGTCGAGACACTACACTAGCCGGCCGCTGAAAAACACCTGCTACGCAGGGTGCTCAAAAACGTCCAGATGCAAGGCACCCGACAATCTTTATCCGCCTCCGGCGGGCCGAGGAATGAGACGTACATTCCAGTACGTCGCAGTGACGAGGGATGAGGGTAAGGCAGCAGATGGGCGTTTTTCAGCAACCTGCTAATAGGCTGCTGAGTGGGTGTCGAGGAACTCCAACACGGCGCCGAGTTTCGGGATTCCTGCGCGCGCGCCGATCTCTTTGCATTTTAGAGCGGCCGTGGCGGAAGCAAATCGCATGCACGACTTCATGTCCAGACCCTTGAGCAGGCCATAGATGTACGCCCCGTGGTAAACATCCCCTGCGCCTGTCGTGTCCACGACACCCACCGGAAAAGCACTCTGGCGCACGATGGTGCCCCTGTCCCATCCCACGCTGCCCTTGGCGCCGAGGGTGATCACGATTTCGTGCGGCCCGCGGCGGGACAGGGTTTCGAGGGCTTTTTCCACAGGCGCCTCTTCGCCCACGAGGGGCGCTGCAAACCGGGAAGAGGCGATGAGCACGTCGATCCGTGCCACCAGGTCCAGCGATCCCTCGCGCATAGTGCCTGCGTCCAGGACCACCCTCATCCCCATTGCCCTGGCCTGAGTTGCCGCTTCGATGGAGGCGTCGATCATCAGCCCGTCGAGGTGCAGCACCCTGGCTCTCGTAAACGGCGCAAGATCCACCTCGCTGCCCTTGAGGGGAGGGGCGCTGCCTCTGTGCCAGAAAATGGTTCTGTTGCCGCTTTCACGGCTCACCGCGATGAAGGCAAACTGAGAGGTGCAGCCCGGGGTTATTTTAAGAAAGGAGGAGTCTACCTGTTCTGCGCGGAGCCCCTTGAGCACTTCCACTCCGATGGGATCATCGGAAACAGACCCCAGGAAAGACGTCTTGACGCCAAGGCGTGAGAGAGTCACCAGAGCCGTGGAGGCCGGTCCGCCGCATTGGCTCTGGAGGTCCATCAGCTCGATCTTGCCGTCCTCAGCCGGGTAGGAGGGGACGCGGCCCAGGTAATCGACACAAGCCTGGCCAAGGCCGACCACTTCAATGTCTTCGAAGGCGCTCAACCTTCCCCTTTCTTCACCTTGGCGAGTTCTTTGCCGACCTGGTTCATGTGATCCTGGACCTTGGGGATCAGGGGCGACGTCGGGTATTTGTCGACGACCGCTTTCAGAACGGCATAGGACGCATTCAGGAGTTCCTCTTTCTTGGCAGGCTCCTTGGTGTTTCGTGCCGTGAGGAACAATTTTGCCGCCTTGTTTCTCTCGCGATTGACAATTTTTTCCACCACCACCGTCTTGAGTTCTTTCACCTCCGGGTCCGAGCCGGGCAGTTCGTCGAGCTTGACGAGCGCTTCTTCGTATTTCTCGCTCCGAATGAGGCCCTGGGCGAGCTTCAGGGTATCCTGCTTCTCCGCTTCCTTCTGGAGTTCCTTTTGCAGCTCCGCTGAAGAAGAAGGTTCCTTGGCGGCGACCTCCGGTTTGGTCTGCTGGCGGGCTTTTTCCTCGGCCGCTTCAACGGCTTGGAGAGCCCGGTCGATCCCTTCCGCCTCCGGCCCCTCCTCGAACCGGATTCTTTGCTGGAAGAGGAGGAACTTCGCCCTCTCGAAATCGCCTATTTGAGCCGAGTTCTCCGCCTTGGCCAGCGCTTCCTTGAGCTCACGGTCCAGATCCGCCCTCGTGGGCTCTCCCCTGCTCGCCGCTGTTTCGGGCGGAGCGATCCGCGAACCGTCGGGAGAGACCTTTTGTTCCAGCGTTTTCACCAGGACCTCGCGCTCTTTGAGCTTGCGCTGCAGCCTTTCATAGAGCTCTTTCGCCTCTTTTTCGTTACCCAGAGCGAGCTGCCATTCGATCATCTGGCTGCGCAACTGAAGCAGGTCCGGCTTTCCTTCGATCTGAGCGGCAGCGTCCTGTCCAACGCTCAGGGCGGTCGTAAACGTTCCTTTTTTTCCCAGCGAAAGAGCGAAGAGGAGGCTCAGGTCCGGCGTCACGGATTCAGCCCCAAAGGTCTTCTCCAATTCCACGATGCCGTCAATCACCGCCTGGTCCCGTCCGGTTGAGAAGTCCTCAAGGATCTTCTTCCTCTTCACGGCGAGCTGGCGAACCCCTTCCGAAGACAGGATGGAGGGCGTGGGCTGCTTCGTGAAATAGCGATCTTCCATCTGATCGAGATTCCTCAAGAGCATGTTCAACATGGGGATAGCGTTCTGTTTCAAGGAGCCGGTTTGCGAAGCGGTTTTGAGGCCCCTGTAGGAGGCGAGGAGGTCCTGCGCCAGTTCTCGGTCCTCTTTTGAAAGGTCCTGCGTTTCCAGAACCCTGCTCAGGTGCAGGATCCGCCGATCCATCGCTTCCGGCGACACGACCGGAGGAGAGGACAGATCCTGTTTTGCGCTGACCCGTTCCTTCTGAATCGCCGGCTGGCACGCGGCCGTGAGCGTCAGCAAGAAACAGATTGCCAGGGTGAAGCGAATGCCAGGTCTATTCTTTGCCATGCTGAACTCCTTGGGGAGGTTCAAAAACCCTTTTCAAGGTCCAAGGGTTCTCCTTCATGTCGATCTCCGACAGGGCCCAGGGAAGACCCCGGGCTGAGGTCTCGGTGCTGCCTGCTGCAGGAAGCCCGCTCTTGGGAAAAAGGGGAACCTTTTGAAGCGCCTCTTGTCTGGACGGAGTCTGCTCTGAGCCGGTCTCAAAAACCAGGTCCGCCATTTGAAGGCTCTTGCGGTAATTGGGGCTGTTCACGATCATGTTAACCGTGTCGATCCAGAGGAGAAGGGCGCCCGCAGAACCGTAAATCGAGATGTGCCTTGACTTCATGGGGC
>JALOPA010000621.1 GCA_025454125.1 Thermodesulfobacteriota bacterium | reverse complement strand
GCCGATGACCTCAATGTCCCTTTCCTTGGAGAGCTCTTCCTTGAACACCTTGCGCACCACGGCCGAGTCGTCCACCACCAAGACTTTGATCTTTTTTTCCATGGGCCAGGACCTGCTTCTTGGGTTTCAGGATTCGATCACGCCCGCTGCCAGATGGGTTTTTTCCGTCTCGAAGACCAGAAGTGCCGCAGGGTTGTTCTGTTCCCGGGCCTCCGAAAGATTTGTTGCGCCTGCAAATCGCGGGATCCCCAGCGCATACCCTCCGCCCCTGTCCAACAGAGAGAGCATCTGCCCGATCATCATGTTCACCGCTTCCTTCAGGGTATCCTGGACCTGTTCTATGTTCACCTCCGCTTCCCGGAGCCCCAGAAAATTGGCGGCCATCTCCTTGAGACCCTTCACGGGCACGAGGAGAAAACCTCTCCCGGAGCGGGACCCTTGGAAGTCGATGAGAGCCTCCAGCACGTTGGCCTCGCAGGAGAACCACTCCCCGAGAGGGCGCGGGCCGTCCGCGAACTGCACGGGCAGAAAGAACATGGTCTCCATCACTCTAGAAATCGCTTCCTTCAGGTGCGTTTGGATCATCTCTGTGTCCCTCCTGCGTGACACCCATCACCTCCCCCAGGGTTTTCTTGATATCCTCCGGGTGAAAGGGTTTCTTGATGTAACCGCTTGCTCCGAGACGGATCGACTCCTGCACTTTCGTCTCGCTGCCTTCGGTGCTCACCATGATGACGGGAATCGAGTTCAGGAGCTCGTCCTCCTTCATTTTGGCCACCAGTTCCAGGCCGCTGAGACGGGGCATGTTGATGTCCGTGAGGACCACATCCACCCAGTGGCCGCGGAGCGTCTCCAGAGCCTCCTGACCGTCCGCCGCTTCCCGGTATTCTCCCACGTCAAAGCCCGAAACCTTGATCGCTTTTCTGACCACAGCCCTCATGGTTGAGGAGTCGTCCACGATCAGTACATTAAACGCCATCGACTCATTCCTCCTTGGAAAGGCTGACCAGGTTTTCCACCGTTGCCAGCTTTTCCCTGAAGCGGATCATGGTTTTCTGCAAATCGGCTTCGGAAAAGCGGAGGCGGTCCGCCACCTGAGAATAGTACCGGTAGGCCAGGCCGTCGGATCCCAGGGCAATCCCCAGCATCATGGAAACGCAATCGCCCATATAGACAATGGAGATAGAAAGCTCTTCCGATGAGGCTCTGTCCGGATTGTGGTGATTTCGGATGATCTCGACCATTGCGTCGCTGAAACGCCATTTCTCGGCGATCCTGCCCCCCAGCTCCGCATGATCGATGCCGAGGATCTTTTTCTCCGCCTCCACAAAGCTGAGCCCCCCCTCACGGACTTCGTCGATGATCTCCCGGAACAGGTCTTTCACGTAGCGGCTCAGGACAACCTTCCCGATGTCCTTGAGCAATGCCGCCGTGAAGATGAGAGGGACTTTTTTGGGTGTAAGCTCCTCTGCTAGGTCCTGGGAAATCAGAGCCGAAGCCACGGAGTACCTCCAGAGCTCTCCCTCGTCGAGATCATAGCCCTCCTGCGCCTTCCTCAGGTTCCCCGAGCTGTGCCCCAACATCACGAGGCAAGCCACTTTTTCCATGCCCAGATAGGTGGCGGCCTGCTTGACCGAGTCGATCTCCCGCCGCAACCCGAAGCCGGCCGAGTTGCAGATCCGAAGGAGATTCGCGGTGAGCGCCTGGTCGTACTGGATCACTTTCACGAGGTCACTGACAGAGCTCTTCGGATCCCCGGCGATTTGCAGAATGCGGTGCGCCGCTGGCGCCATGGGCTCCAACAGTTCCATGTCCTCAATGATCCGCTCCAGGGTCATGCAATCCTCCGGATGCCGTTGCTCGAGGTCTTGAGCCACGTGGCCCCGTTGGCGACCTCGAGCTTCAACGTGCGATTCACGTTTCCGCCCACATCCTCGAAATCGATCATCACATTGTTTTTCCAGAAGAGTTTCCTGAGGAGCGCGTAATTCCTCTTCCCGATGTTGAAGAAACCCTTCTGGTCGAGAATTCCGGCGCCACCCGCCACAATGACCCGGAGGCGGTTCTTCACGGCTCCCAGGCGGTACGTCTCCTTGAAGAGAAGAGGGATGCCCGTGTCGCCGAACATGAAGGGAGCCTGGCGCGCCTTGGCTTCGTCGATGGAGGACTCGGGCAACATGTAATGGAGAAGACCTCCCACTCTCGACACGGAGTCATAGATGCACACTCCGAGGCAGGAGCCCAGGGAGTAGGTGACCAGGATCGCATCGGCCTTGTCGCTGACCTTCATGTCTCCCACGCCGACAATCACATCCATGCTTACTCCTGAACCGCCAGATCCATGATCCCGGCCACATCCAGAATGAGTCCCACGGTTCCGTCTCCCAGGATCGCTCCCCCTGCAATCCCTTTGACATTCCTCAGCCACCCTCCGAGGCTCTTGATCACGATTTCCTCCTTGCCCAGGAGCTCATCCACCAGGAGACATCTCTTCTTTTCCTGGCTCTCCACAACGACTGCCAGTTTCTCATCCGCCGCAAGTCCGCTGTCCCCGGGGCACGGCTGCCCGTTCGCTCCGAGCAGGTGTTTCAGGTGGAGCAGGGGAATGAGGCTGTCCCTCACCTTGAGCACTTCCCCCTTTCCGGTGACGGTGAAGACGTCTTTCTGCTGAAGGCGAAAGGATTCCTGAACCTGGAGGGTCGGAATGATGTATCTTTCGCCGCCGGCCTTGATGATGATCCCATCGATGATCGCCAGGGTCAGGGGAAGGTGAATGACAAAGGTCGTTCCCCGGCCGGGCTGGGTTTGAACGTCCACCCTTCCCCTGAGCTTTTGCACTTTGCTCATGACCACGTCCGTCCCCACCCCTCTGCCGGAGATGTCGGTCACCTTCTCGGCTGTGGAAAAACCGGGATGAAAAATCAGAT
>JALOPA010000620.1 GCA_025454125.1 Thermodesulfobacteriota bacterium | reverse complement strand
CGGTGAGCGCTGCGCCTGGAGCCCGGGACACGGGAACCAGCGGTGGGAAATCAAAGGCCCGCAGAGAGGCGATTCACTTCGACCGTGATGTGACAAAGTGCCCGGAGAGGCTCCATCTTCGCCTTGTATTGCGCCGGAGTGGTCTTTGTGCGGGTGTTCACGGAAACGATGGCCGCATAGTGACCAGGGCCGACCCGCCACACGTGAAGATCGGAGACCCTGTCGCCTGCATCGGATTCGATGAGCCCCCGGATTTTTGCCGACAGATCCTCGTCCGTCGTCATGTCGAGAAGCATCCTGCCTGTGTCCTTGAGGAGGTGGTACGCCCATCGGCCGATGACCGCGGACCCCACGACCCCCATGACCGGATCCATCCAGACCCACCCCAGAAAGCGGCCGGCAGAAAGAGCGAAGATGGCGAGGACCGAAGTGAGGGCGTCCGCCATCACATGCAGGTACGCGGCCTTGAGGTTGTGATCCATGTGGGCGTGGGCACGATCCTGAGCCTCAGGGGTATCCCTGAGAAGCAGCGCGCTGAGGACGTTCACGACCAACCCGAGGACAGCGACGGCAATCGCTTCGTCGAAGGAGATTCGCACAGGCGCGAAGAACCTTCGAACGGATTCGTAGGCCATCAGCAGCGAGATGAGCGCTAGGAGGAGGGCGCTGCTGAAACCGGCCAGTTCGCCGATCTTGCCTGTGCCGAAGCAGAAATTGGGATTGAGCGCGTGGCGCCGTGCAAAGGCGTAACCGAGGGCCGTAATTCCGAGGGCCGCTGCGTGGCTGGCCATGTGCCATCCGTCTGCGAGAAGGGCCATGGACCCGAGAAACACACCTGCTGCAATCTCCAAAATCATCATCACCGTGGTGAGGCCGATGACGATCCGTGTGCGGTGCTCGCTCGCGCGCTCCTTGTCCCCTGTGAAGACCAGATCATAATGGCAAGAGTTGCTCGGTTCTTTTTCGTTCATAGAAAACCTCACGCGCGTATCTTTTAATCAGAATGGAAGAGGATAGCAAGCGGCCTGATAAATCGTTTCCTTTGCCTCCGGGCAAAACATCAGCGCGGTTGCCCATGGTTTTTCGCCGTTTTTTTGTCTTCCCTGACAAAAATTGACATTTTTTTGATGGAGCCGGTGTCGAGAGTTTTTTGCAAAATTTTGATATCATTATGAATTATCGAGCTGGGTGACTTTGGCAAGGCTCTTGCAGTATTAGAGGGCGTATTTAGCTGATGGCTCTTTGAGATCAAGACAAGAAACTTCTCGGGTGTGCGTGCATCTTTTCTTTCGGGCATCTCCTAAAATTAATTAACCGTGAGATTGGCACCGGGGACTATAACGGCACTGTGGGAGGTTTTAAGATAGCGACGAGAAACAAAGTAGAAAAGGCAACCCATCAGAAGAAACCCATAACGACCCTGTTGAAACGTTAACCATCAGACTAACCCTCCATCCAAGGCAGAGTCCCTAAAAAGGACTCTGTCTTTGTTTGGGGGCGCCAACCTCTCTCTTCCTTGGGATGCATGAGCGAGCAGCCCTCAACGCCCTCTCGGAACCGGCCGAAGAGATGGAAGTGGATTCTGGGAATCGCTGTCATCCTGGTTCTCGCCTCAGTTCTTTCCGCAATCGTGATCCTTTCGAGCATGGACTTCAACAGGCTGAAACCCTTTCTCGCGAAGTTCATCAAGCAGGAGACAGGTCGAGAGCTGGAGATCCGTGGGGCTGTCGATTTCAAGATCGGCTTAAGGCCCTCCCTGGTCATGGAAGACCTTCTGTTTCAGAACGCGCCCTGGGCCTCAAGAGCGGAGATGGTGAGGATCCAGCGTCTGGAAGTGAAGATCAAGCTCCTCCCTCTGCTGAACAAGGACATTCGCATGACCCGGCTGGTGCTGACGGAGCCGGAGCTTTTCCTCGAGACCGACAAAACCGGGAAGTGGAATTTCGAATTCGAGAGAGCCGAGGCCCCTTCTCTCAAAAGTCCCACCTCGCAAGACATCCCCTTTCCCAGGATGGCCTTCGACCAGGTGCAGATTGAAAAAGGCAGGGTTTCCTACCGTGACGGCAGGAGGGGGACCCTCCACGATCTCTCCATTGACCGTTTCACAGCCCGGTCAGAAGGGGTGGAAAGCCCGGTTGTCCTGGACTTCGCAGGCGCGTACAGAGGCAAGCCTCTTGAATTGAAGGGCACGGTCGGTTCACTCCTCCGTTTGAAGGAACCGGGCAAGGAGGGCTACCCCGTCGATCTCGTGGCCAAGGCCGCGGGCGCGCAACTGAGCGTGGAAGGCACTGTTCGCGACATCCTGAGGTTGAAGGGGTTGGCTTTGAAAACCGTCGCGGAAGTCCAGTCCACCTCTCAGGTTGCGGCATTTTTAGGCGAGATCTTTCCTCTCGAACTCGGTCCCCTGCGGGTAAGCGCCACCCTTTCCGATGGGGAGGAGCATCGCTACAGCCTTTCCGGCCTGACCGTGACCAGCCAGGCAGGGGATCTGGGGGGAGCCCTGACCGTGAATCTGGGCGAGAGCCGGCCGAGACTCTCCGGCTCGGTGACCTGCCGAACTCTCAACGTGAGTTCTTTCTTCAACGGAGGGAAGACGAAGGCCCCAAAGGCCGATGCCGGAGCGCGAAGCGGCAAGGTCTTCCCGAACGATCCTTTGCCTCTCGATCTTTTGAAGGCCATGGACGTCAGCCTCCAATTTAGGGCGGACCAGATGCACCTTCCGCATCTCCCCCTCGCAAACCTGAGCCTGGAAGCGAGCCTCAACGACGGGCGCCTCGATCTCCGTCCCATCAAGGCAAAGGCAGCCGGAGGGGAGGCAGAGGGAGTGTTGGAGGTGCTCCCTCAGGGACGGGTTGCGGTTGTCAAAGCCGTTATCAAAATCACGCAGATGGATTTGCAGACCCTTTTGCCGGAATGGAAGGCTGAAGGAA
>JALOPA010000619.1 GCA_025454125.1 Thermodesulfobacteriota bacterium | reverse complement strand
CGTGCATCCTGCGCTGCGGGAGAGAATCTACCGGGAGACTGTGAATGTCGCCTAGGCTGTGGGAACACCGCGTTGCGGATATACTTGATGCCATAAGGAAGATCCAAGACTATGTGAAAGGGATGAGCTTCGAGGATTTCCAGTCAGACCCCAAGACGGTGGACGCAGTGATTCGTAATTTTATCGTCATCGGGGAGGCAGCCAGAAGCGTACCGAAGGAAATCACCGACAAGCATCCGCGCGTACCGTGGCGGCTGATGGGGGAATTCCACTTTTGGGCGTTGTTCTGAAGGAAGGCGGAGCAGATTAATTTGACGAGAAAGGATGAATTGAGCTGAATTGTGACGTGCTTGTGGAAGTCGGCAGGATAGAGATCAAGCGCATAACCCAAAGGTCGAAGACCCGGAACCCTTTCTCTCCCTCCGAGGAGTGAAGGGGTTTTTGCTTTTTTGGGTTGGGTCGGACTAAGGCAACGCTTTGATTTAACGATAGAAGAACCGAAAAACAGCCGCCAAAATGGGCTTAGAACCGCATTTTTGGCCCCCAAAAGGGCCTTCTAAGGGCCAGAAAGGTGCGGGCGGCTGGAGTGGACACAGAAGAACTCCAAAAGAAAGTCCTTGAATTCAGGGATGCGAGGGACTGGGCGGATGGGGCGGGACATCGCTGTGGGATAACCTCCTGCATGGTGAGTTGAAATGAACCCAAGGAAGCGATCGGACATCAAACCGGGGGCGCGGGTGCGGGTCGTGCAGAAACAGGATCAGCGCTCCGGAAAACTGACGGAGGGAACTGTTGACAGGATTCTCACAAATTCGGCCACTCATCCCCACGGCATAAAAGTGCGCCTGGTGAGCGGAGTGGTCGGCCGCGTGAAGGAAGTCATCCCCGCGGGTTCCGGGTCGGAGCAAGATAAAGGACTGGAAGGGTGAAGGGGTGAAGGGACGTTCTTGATTTCTTGCGATTCTCTGTCTTTCCCTGAAGTCTGACGGAACTCTCATCATTCTGTGACTTTGTCTGGGCTGGAGGCGGATTGGTGTCTTGGGATAGATATGTTAAGCCGGCAGATCCGGAAGCAAGCCCATCGCTCTTGACACAGACAGCATTTTCAGTATTATCTTTTGAAGCTAGTTTCCTTCCTTTCTTCCATTAACCTCTATCACGGAGGTTCGTCATGGAGCATCCCCTCAAAATGGGCCTATCATTCCCCTGAGAGTCTCAGGGACTTCTCTCCTGGACCGTCTCAGATGCCGCCTGCCAGCCAGCTGTTTTCCGAAACCTTAATTTCAGGAGGCCAGTGATGAAAAAGCGACTTTGCCACGTAAGCATGGCGCTCATCGTTATCGTGTCGATTGTTGCGGCTATGCCGACCCTTGCCCATGCATGGAGCCAATCTTTTCATGCCCTTGTGGCGAAAAGATGCCTCAACGTGCAATCAAAATATATAGCCAGCTACAATGCGAGAATCGGGGCTATGGTACCGGACTTTGCGTGGTATCTGAAAGACAAGGGTTTGATTGAAGATGAAGCGGAGATACTGCATGGAGACACGACCGATGAATGCGTCATCCCTGGTGATACAACATATCTTTACCAGAAGGCTTCAGACCTTGTTCCCTGGTGGGATTACGGATCACGATACCTGGCGAAGGGCATAGGGTCTCATGTGTACGCGGACATCATCGCTCATAATTTAGTAGACGGCTATGTGGAGCGATGGATTGCGGCTTTTCCTGCAAAGGCTGAAGTGGTAGATAAAGAGGCACTTCATCTGGCACTGGAGTTTGCCGTAGACGCCCTCTTGATCCAGAAGCACGGACTCCAGCTGGCAGATCTTCTATTGCCCTACAGGCAGGCTAATTTCGTTGAGGAGGCCGTTGAAGCGGCTATCGGGAATATCCAGGGGGTCGGCTTAAGCCAGGAGTTCAAGAAGTATGTTGCTCTGATGAGGGTCTTGGAAAAACTCGCTGGTGCCTATGCTCCGTACCTGGTCAGAGGAGAGGTCGACGAAGGGGCTCTGCGGCTATTGGAAGAAAGCGAACTGTTCGAAGCAGAACGTGAGTTAACCGAGGAAGGTCTCGAAAGTTATTATGGTGTTCTGATGATCCTTTTGCAATACCCTGCCGAGATACACAAAACGATCACCGCAGACGGAATGCACTGGGAGGTTGCGTTGGACGCCGCTGTTGGCTTCTGCAAAGAGCCGACTGTTTGTGTTTATGAGGAATAGGGCAAGCTATTATCCGTATGTGGTTAACGTGCCCGTTGTGAGAAGAGGGACGCTGTTAGGTTTTAAATTGCCTTTGCTGTATGCCTTGAAGCGTCCCTCCCGATATTGACGAACCTTATAAGCTAAGAGCGTCCCGCTTGTGATTGAAGATTAAAGCCTTAGCGCTGTGAAGAACGCGCAGAGGCACGGGTGTTTTGCTCCGTGATCTCCGGACGATGATTCAACAAGGCAGGAAGGACGTCGCCTGAAGGGTCGATTCGACCTTGTGACCCTTTTTAGGAATATAGGGTAAAGAATTCGGCAGGACATTCTCAAGAAAAAGCTTGTGGAGCACGGTAAGGAAATAGTCCCCGCAGTGGGGAGACAATTGTCGGCGGACTTTGGCCAAGAATTCTCTGAAAAATCTCTTTCGCACATGATCCGGTTCGCAGAGGTCTTTCCAGACGAGGAAATACTCTCCGCGCTGCGGAGAGAATTGACCCGGACTCATTTCAAGAGTCTCCTTTATATTGAAGATCCACTGAAATGAGACTCCTACGCCGAAATGTGCCGGGTGGAGCGATGGAACACCCGCACTTTGGCGAAGAAAATTAGTGGAATGCTTTTCTTGGGAACAGGGGCGTTCGTGAACCATTGACCCGATAGGCGCCGGCAAGGAAAGAGGTGAAAATGGAGTGCAGACCACGTCACATTTAACGAGAGGAGGGGCAAGCCATGAGGATCAGTTTGAAATGTTTTGCGAAGCTGTCGGAGGAGAATGTGTGCGATTTCAGGGATGGGGATGACCGTGAGTTTTCAGAGGGAGAAACCGTCAGGAGCGTGATTAAGCGACTGGGATTCCGCGCAGATGAAATCAAGATCATCTTCGTCAATGGCAAAATAGCTGAGCTCGACACGGTGCTAAGGGATGGCGACCGCTTGGGGCTGGCACCTGCTGCGGGCGGGATGTAAAGCGAGACGCAAAGGACGAAG
>JALOPA010000618.1 GCA_025454125.1 Thermodesulfobacteriota bacterium | reverse complement strand
CGTCAACGATCGGGCGGCCGTGACGGAGTTTATTCTCAGCCGCGCCAGGGAAGCGAACCTCTGCAGCGTCTATCCCATCGCGGCGATCACGCTGGGGCAGCGGGGAGAGCTTCTCGCGGACTTCGATGAACTTCGAAGCGCCGGAGCCAGGGGCGTGTCGGACGACGGCCGGCCCGTGGAAAGGCGGGAGCTCATGCGGCAGGCCATGGAGCGGGCGGGATCCCTGGGCCTGGCGGTGATCTCCCACTGCGAGGAGCTGAGCCTGTCCGCAGGCGGGGTGATGCACGAAGGAGCCGTGTCCCTGCGCCTCGGACTGAAAGGCATCCCTGCGGCCAGCGAAGAAGGGATGGTCCAAAGGGAGATTTCCCTGGCCCGGGAAACAGGCTTCCCCGTGCACATCGCCCATGTGAGCACCGCCGGTTCGGTGGAGCGGATCCGGAGGGCCAAGGAGGAGGGAATTCGCGTGACCGCGGAGACCGCCCCCCATTATTTTTCCTTAGATCATCGGGCCGTGGTGGAGTATAATACCCGCGCCAAGATGAATCCGCCCCTGAGAGGGCCCGAGGATGTCGAGGCGATCAAAAGGGGGCTCGCCGAAGGGGTCATCGACGTGATTGCAACGGATCACGCGCCCCACAGCCAAGCGGAGAAAAGCGCAGCCTTTGAAAAGGCGCCCTTCGGCATCGTGGGCCTGGAAACGGCGGTCCCTCTCACCCTCCGCCTGGTCAGCGAAGGGGTCCTGACTTTGCCTGACGCGGTTCGGAAACTGTCCACCGCGCCGGCAGCCCTCCTGGGGGTTGCAGGAGGAGTCTTGGCGGAAGGCGCCGTGGCAGACCTGGCGATCCTTGATCCGGAGTATTCCTATGTCCTCACGGCTGAGGGCATGCGATCCAAGGGGAAGAACTCTCCCTTTATTGGTTGGAGCATGAAGGGAATCACTGTCATCACCATGGTAGGAGGCCGAATTGTCTGGGAAAGAAAACTACAGCATCCTGGTCGTTGATGACGAGAGGAGCATGAGGGAGTTCCTCGAGATCCTGCTCACCAAAGAAGGCTATCAGGTGAGCCTGGCGGCAAGCGGGGAAGAGGCTTTCCAGGTTCTGGAAAACAGCACCTACGATCTCATCATCACGGACATCCGGATGCAGGACATCGACGGTATCGACGTTCTGAAGAAGGCCAAAGCCCTGGCCCCCGAGAGCATCGTGATCATGATTTCCGCCTTTGCCACTGCGGAGACGGCGGTGGAGGCCATGAAGGAGGGGGCTTACGACTATATCCCCAAGCCTTTCAAGGTCCGGGATTTCAAGAAGATCGTCAAAGATGCCCTGGAGTCCAAGAAACCCGCCGCAGGGGTGGAAGGAGAGGCCGAGCCCAGGAGCGTCCAGCACTTCGGCTGCCTCGTGGGGGAGAGCCCGCAGATCAAGAGGATCTATGATCTCGTTGAGAGAGTGGGCCCCACGAAATCCAATGTTTTCATCTCCGGGGAGAGCGGCACCGGCAAAGAGCTGGTGGCCAAGGCGATTCACCGGCAGAGCCCGAGAAGCGACAAGAACTTCGTGGTCATCAACTGCGCCGGCATTCCGGACAACCTCATTGAGAGCGAACTCTTCGGGTACAGGAAAGGAGCCTTCACAGGCGCAGCCGCGGACAAGGAAGGTCTCTTCGAGGTGGCCGACGGCGGGACCGTGTTTCTCGATGAAGTCGGGGAGCTCACTCCGGCGATTCAGGTCAAGCTTCTGAGGGTCATCCAGGAACGCACGTTCACGGCCGTGGGCGGCACGGAGGAGAAGAGCGTGGATGTGCGGCTGATTTCCGCGACCAACAAGGACCTGGAGAACGAAGTGATCCATGGGCGGTTTCGGGAAGACCTCTTTTTCAGATTGAACGTCATCCACATTGCCATGCCTCCCCTGAGGGAGAGGGAAGGAGACCTGGCGCTCCTGTCGCAGCACTTCCTGGAGAAGTACTCGCGAGACCTCGGCAAGAACGTGAAGAAGATCTCCGCCTATGCCATGGACATCCTGAAACAGTACAGTTTCCCGGGCAACGTGAGAGAACTTGAGAACATCATCGAACGAAGCGTGGCCCTCGAAACGTCGAACATCGTTCTTCCTGAAAGTTTGACCCTTTCCAATTTCCAACGGGAACGGAGCAGGGAAGGTCGCCGGCGCAGGGATCTCACCCCGGAGGGCATCA
Organism: Thermodesulfobacteriota bacterium; assembly: GCA_025454125.1. The sequence goes on along the minus strand of JALOPA010000618.1, from coordinate 1,139 downwards.
ACCTGGATCAGATCCTTGCCGAGATCGAAAGGGACTACATTCTCCGAGGGCTGGAAATGGCTCACGGATCCAAACAAAGGGCGGCCAGCCTCTTGGGGATCACCATGCGGTCCTTTCGCTACCGCCTGGACAAGCTGGGCTTGTCCACTTCTCCTGATTAAAAGGACTGAGGTCCGAGTAATGAGACCTGAGTAGAAGCTCAAGAAGGAGCCTTTCTCTCACTCAATCCTCAGTCCTCATCACTAATCACTTCTTTCTCGCCCAAAACCTCTGACAAAAAGCGGCAGTTGCTCTCCAAAATGTGTCATTTGGTATAAAGCCTCCGATCTGAAAACCAGACTTTTTTCCGGACGGCCGAAGAAAATTCCTACAACTATCTGTGATAATTCAAGTTATTTTTTAGTGCTCGCAGTCCATTCAAATGGCACGGGACTTGAATATTCCTGACAGCAAATAGCGAAACGCTCGCAGCCCTAGGATGAAACCAGTTGAGGGGGAGGAGGTGAAACAAGAGCAGAGAGGTTCAATCGGAATTGAGGTCTCAGCAAGAATTAAAGGTTTAGAGCCAAAATAATATAAGTCAAGGAGGATACGAAAATGCTTACGAAGATGATGAGGAAGAATGAAGGTTTCACGCTGATTGAGTTGATGATTGTTATCGCGATCATCGGTATCCTGGCGGCCATCGCCATCCCGCAGCTGATTGAGTTGATGATTGTTATCGCGATCATCGGTATCCTGGCGGCCATCGCCATCCCGCAGTTCTCTGCATACAGAACCAGGTCCTACAACTCGGCAGCGGAAGCGGACATCCGTAACGCCGCAACGGCCCAGGAAGCCTACTACGTGGACAACCAGACCTACAAGGCGGATCCCGTGGCGCTGATCGGCTCGACCTATGGCTTCTATACGACCCAGAATGTCACGGTGACCGGTGCTGCGGGTGCTACCCAGTATACCATGACCGCAGTCCACAGCTCCGGCAACAAGACCTACACACTGGCCGGGCCGGGCGGCAGTGTGACCTCTGCGAACTAGTAGTGAAACTGAAAGACTCCGACAAAAAAGTGAACTGGCCCTCGGGCCGGTTCACTTTTTTTTCTTGGCATGCGAACTTCGGCTCAGGTTCTAAAATGACA
>JALOPA010000617.1 GCA_025454125.1 Thermodesulfobacteriota bacterium | reverse complement strand
GATCGCCAAGGTTGCGGGCGATGGGTCTTTCCAGGCCCTGGATGCGAGCTACCCCATTGCGGAAGAGTACTGGCCGGACTGGCTCAAGAGGGAAGTGGAGGCGTTCAGGAAATGCAGAAAATGAAAAGAAGTGCCTGAAGTGTCTAAAGTTGGAAAGCAAAGAAGAAGACAGGAGACAGTAGACAGTAGACAGAAAAAAGAATGGAACATTGGAGTGGTGGAGTGATGGAGTATTGGGCTTAAACCATTACTCCAGTACTCCAATCTTCCATTCCTCCAACGTGTTACTTTCCCTTTTTGATAAAATCGAACCCGCGCCCGATCCCCTTTTCATTCAGCGGGAACATCTTTTCTTTGCCCTTCAGAGCCGCGTGCATCCCGTGAACGGTCTCTTCAAGCGACAGCAAACTGGTCCTGGCGGCGAGCGCACCGATCATGACCATGTTGATGGCCCGGTCGGAACCCACCTCGCGGGCGAGCTCCAGGGTGGGGACTCTCAGCACTTCCACGTCCGTGCGGGAAGGGGTTTCCTCTATGAGGGAAGAGTTGATGAAGATCAGGCCCTTCTTGATGACCAGGGGCTCAAATTTCTCGAGGGAAGGGAAATTCATAGCCACAAGCACATCCGGGTTCGAAGCCACCGGTGAGGCGATCTTCTTGTCCGAAAGGGTTACGGTGCAGTTGGCCGTCCCCCCTCGCATCTCGGCGCCGTAAGAGGGGAAGTAAGTGACGTTGAGTCCTTTGAGCATGGCTCCGTGGCTCAGGATGTATCCCATGAGCAGAACCCCCTGGCCTCCAAACCCTGCAAAAGTCGTTCGAGTAATCATTTCTTATCCTCGTACCCGGTGGTGTCTTTGATCACTCCCAGGGGATAGGTCTTGACCATGACGTTGTTCACCCAGTCCCAGGATTCTGTCGGCGAAAGCTTCCAGTTCGTGGGGCAGGGGGAAAGGAGCTCGACCAGGGCGAACCCCAAATGGTCCAGCTGCACCTGAAAACACTTGCGGATGGCTTTCTTGGCCTGGCGAATGTGCTTCAAAGAGGCCAGGGAGCAACGTTCCACATACACCACGCCGTCGCAGAGCGCGATCATGCGGGAGATGTCAATGGGCCGGCCGTGAAGTCTGGGGTCGCGGCCGCCTGGGGCGGTGGTCGCTTCCTGGCCCAGGATCGTGGTGGGGGCCATCTGGCCGCCGGTCATGCCGTAGATCGCGTTGTTGATGAAAATCGTGCTGATTTCCTCTCCCCGGTTGGCCGCGTGGACGGTCTCCGCCGTGCCGATCGCTGCAAGGTCTCCGTCACCCTGGTAGGAGAGCACGAAGTTCTCCGGACGCACGCGCTTGATCCCTGTGGCCACGGCCAGAGCCCGGCCGTGAGCGGCTTCGATCATATCGAAGTTGAAATAGTTGTACGCCAGAACCGCACAGCCCACCGGAGGAACGCCGATGGTGGATTCCCGAAGCCCTAACTCGTCGATGCATTCCGCCACGAGCCTGTGAGCGACCGAGTGGCCGCATCCCGGGCAGTAGTGGGTGTAGGCTGGTTTAAGGGATTCGGGTCTTCCGAAAACTTTCTTGTAAGCCGCTTCAGCGCTCATACCAAAACCCTCCGACCGATTTTGCCGTCTCCGCGCAGGGCCGAGCGCAGGAACTCGGCCACCTCCGCCGGGGTCGGGACAATGCCCCCGGGAATGCCGTAAAAGGTGATTTCCGCTCTCTCGCCCACGGATAGAATCACGTCTTCCAGCATCTGGCCCATGCAGAACTCAAAGACCGCGATCTTCTTGATTCGCTTCGAAAGGGCACGGAGCGGCTCCACAGGGTAAGGCCAGACCGTGATGGGCCGGAACAGCCCGGCCGCAATGCCCTCGGCTCGGATCTCCTCTATGGCGCTTTCAGCGATCTGTGCCGCTGTGCCGTAAGCCACCACGACCATCTCCGCATCATCGGTGTAAAGCGTCTGCCAGCGGGTCTCTTTCTCGGCAATTTCATCGTATTTTTTCTGGAGGTCCAGATTGTGGCGATGCAGCACATTCACGTTCAGCATCATGGAAAAAATGGCCCTGGGCTCTCTTCCCTTGCAGCCCGTGAGGGCCCAGTCCTTCCTGGGCAGGGAGTCGAGATCGATCGGGTCAGGGAAAACCACGGGCTCCATGACCTGACCCATGAGACCGTCCCCGAGGATGACCACAGGGGTCCGGTAGCGGTCTGCAATGTCAAAGGCCACAAAGGTGAGATCACAGAGTTCCTGGCATCCGGCAGGCGCGAGCGCCGGGGTTCGGTAATCGCCGTTGCCGCCGCCTCTCGTGGCCTGAAAGTAGTCGGCCCCCGAGGGGGCGATGTTCCCCAGACCCGGGCCCCCGCGCATCATGTTGATGACCACCGCAGGCAACTCCTGGCCGGCCAGATAAGAGATCCCTTCCTGCTTCAGGGCAAGACCGGGCGACGAGGAGGAGGTCATGGCCCTCGCCCCTGCGGCCGCCGCTCCGAGCACCATGTTGATGGAAGCAATCTCGCTTTCCCCCTGAATGAACGTGCCGCCCACCTCCACGATCCTGGAGGACAGATACTCGGGGAGCTCGTTCTGGGGAGTAATGGGGTAGCCGGCATAAAAGCGGCAGCCTGCGCGCACCGCTGCCTCGCCGACCACGTGGGACCCGCGCATCAGGATTTTTTCACTTGGCACGATACACCTCGATAGCCACTTCAGGGCAGACTGTGGCGCACTGGGCGCACCCGGTGCAGCCTTTCTCGTCCTCTTTGGCGTTTGCTTTAAAACGAGCAGGGGAGTAGCCCTTCTTGTTCAAAGTCTTGTCCACTTCGATTTTCACATTCGGGCAGACCTCGATGCAGAGCAAGCAGCCTTTGCATCGTTCTCTGTCAATCTCGATTTTTCCCTTTGCCTTTTTTTCAGCCATAACCCCATCCTGTCGATGC
>JALOPA010000020.1 GCA_025454125.1 Thermodesulfobacteriota bacterium | reverse complement strand
GGGCATACTGGATGCAGTCATGAAGCGCTGCCCGCACGAGCCCGATGGCCAGCGCGGCTGTCATACTTCGGATCTCGGCAAGGATGGATAGCAGGTTGTCCGTGCCTTGACCTTCCGGGCACAGCCGGTACTCAGGCGGAAGCTTGACCCCGGTCAGGGAGAGCTCGCAAATTTTCGTTGTCCGTGTTCCCAGCAGATTGAACGGTTTGCTCACGGAAACCCCGGGGGTCTCTCTCGGAACAAAGAAGAAATTGAGCCCCCTCAATTTCTTGACAGGATCGGTTTGGCACAAAACGGTGAAGAAGGAGGCGATAGGCCCATTGGTCACCCAGGTTTTGAGCCCATTCAGGACATAGCCGTCCGAGGTCTTGGTGGCCAGGGTGCTTACGCTCCCCAGATCTCCTCCGGCTTCCGGCTCCGTGAGGCAGAAGCAACCGATTTTTTCTCCCCTCATGGCCGGCAAGAAATACTTGTCATGCATTTCAGGGGTTCCGAAATGGAAGAGGAAGTTGGTGCCCATCAGGCACTGCATGGCGGTGGTGGCCGCTGCGCTCACCAGGCCCCGGGCCACCTCTTCACAGATGATGCAGTAGAGGGTTGTGTTTCCGCCGGATCCCCCCTTGTCCTTGGGGTACCGGATTCCGAACACGCCCATCTTCCCCATCTCCTGGAAGATCTCCATGGGGAATTCACCCTTTTCGTCGATCTCCTGAGCCTTGGGAACCAGCTCCGTGTCCACGAAATTGGCCATCGTCTTTCTAATCAGCTGCTCCGCATTCGACCTCATCTCATATCTCCTCTAGTGCAGGCCTATGGCCGCAATCAAACTCCATCTGAGCCCGGACCGGGCTCAAAACGTCTACGCACCCTGCCCCAAGCAGCAGGGCATCCTCCTCTCTACAGCATCGTCATTCCGTTCTTGACACAGCCTGCCCCGTACCTGATACGGGGGAATCCACTCGGGTTTTCTGGATACCGGCTTCCGCCGGTATGACGCCCTCGCCTCAGGCCACGGGGAATGAAGCCTGGCACATGTGGCAACCGGTTACCCTTTCTTGAACTGCTGGATCATTTCCGGGACGACTTCATGCACATCTCCCACAATCCCCCAGTCCGCCACCTGAAAAATCGGGGCTCTGGGATCTTTGTTCACGGCGATAATGTACCTGGAGTTCATCATTCCGGCTCGGTGCTGAATCGCACCGGAAATCCCGCAGGCGACATAGAGCTCCGGCCGAACCGACTGCCCGGTCTGACCCACCTGCCGGTCCGCAGGAATCCAACCCTCTTCCACGGCCACCCGGGTCCCTGCCACCTCTCCGCCCAGGACCGCTGCCAGATCTTCCAGGATCCTGAACCCGGAGGCATCACCCACTCCACGACCGCCGGCGACGATCACCTTTGCCTCGGACAGGTTGGCCTTCTTTTTCTTTTCTCGCACCAGTTCGAGAACCCTTGTACCGATCTCTTCCTCTCTGAGGGACGCCTCGTGTTTGATCACGGTTCCCTTTGCGCCGGGCTTCTTGACTGCCTCCATCACGCCCGGGCGCACGGTCGCCATCTGCGGCCGGGAGTACCGGTTGGCGATGGTGGCCATCACATTGCCCCCAAACGCCGGCCGGGTCTGCAGAAGAATACCCTCTGTGGGGTCGATGCTAAGCTCGGTGCAGTCCGCCGTGAGCCCCACTTCCACGCGCCGGGAAACCCTCGGGGCCAGGTCCCTGCCCAGGTGGGTCGCGCCCATGAGCAGGATGTTGGGCTTGTATTGCCTCACCAGTTCCTCAAGCGCCTGGGTATAGGCGCTGGTCCGGAAATCCTTCAGGGCCTTGTGCTCCACCAGATAAACCGTCTCGGCACCGTACCCGATGAGCGTCTCGGCAAGTCCTGCAACCCCGTCGCCCAGAAGCGCGGCGGACACGCTCTGGCTCAGAGCCGCCGCCAGTTCCTGGGCTTTGCCGAGGAGCTCCAGGGAGACCTTGTTGAGCTGGCCCTCCCTTTGTTCGGCGAAAACCCAAACCCCTTTCCTGTCGCTGAAATCAGGGATCTCTCTGGGCTTTGCGTCGGTCTGCATGGCTTTTTCCTTGCACACCTGAAGGCAGGCCCCGCACGAGGTGCACCGGTCCTGCACCTGGGCTTTCCCCTCCTTCATCTCGATCGCGCCGTAGGGACACGCTCTCACACACCGCTTGCAACCGCTGCAAAGATCCACTTCCACCCAAACTGTCATTGATCGGTCTCCTCTTCCTCAATTCGCAATTCCAGAATTCCGAAATTTCACAGCAATTTCTTTTCCTTCATTTTGCCGGCAAGGGCTTTTACGGCCGTCTTCGCATCCCCCGGGATCATCTCCGTCTGCCTCTGAAGCTTGGGGGCAAAGGTCTTGATCACGTGGGTGAGGGATCCCTCCAGACCCACGTCCCGGGTTTGAACGCCGATGTCTGCCGCATTCCAGACCTTAATGGGAGCCTTTTCCCTGCACGCATCGATCAGGCGGCTCACCAGCGGATATCGGGGGCTGTTCATCTCGCCGATGATGGTCAGGAGAGCCGGCAGCTCACACTCCACCCTCTCAAACCCGTCCTCCAGCCGCCGCTTCACCACGAGGCTTTTCTCTCGGATTTCCTCAATGCCGATCACATAGGTCACCTGCGGCACCTTGAGATAGTCCGCCACCTGGGGACCGATTTGCGCCGTGTCCCCGTCAATGGCCTGGCGGCCGCACAGGACCAGATCATAGCCGCCGATCGCTTCAACAGCCTTGCCCAGGGTGGAGGACGTCGCCCACGTGTCTGCACCGGCAAAGGCCCGGTCCGACAAAAGGATTCCCTCGTCCGCGCCCATGCCCATGGCTTCGGACACCGCGTCAATAGCCTGAGGAGGCCCCATGGAAAGGACGGTGACCTTCGCTTTTGCCGTCTCCTTCAAGTGCACCGCGGCTTCCAGCGCGTGCCGATCGTCCGGATTGATGATGCTTTCAATTCCTTCCCTGATCAGGTTCCCGGTTTTGGGATCCAGCTTGACTTCCGTCGTGTTGGGAACCTGTTTGACAAGTACGATGATCTTCATCCCTTTTTCTCCTCCGAGAGCTAGATGACCTTCTTCTCCTTGAGCCGGGCCAGGTCCGCGTCAGAATAGCCGAGCAGTTTCCCGTAGATCTCCTGGTTTTGCTCTCCAAAGCGGGGAGGGAACGTCATCTGCCGATGGATTTCCTCCAAGTAGGGCGTCAGGGTTGGGGGCGGAGCCAGGGTGAGCTTCATCCCCGTCTTCGGATCCGTGGAGTAAATGAGCCTCCGCTCTACCAGGGGATCTGTGATCACTTCCGGGATGGTCTTGATCTTGCTGATGGGAAGGGTAATGCGATTGAACAGCGCGATCAGCTCCTCCGTTGTGTGCTGTTCCGTAATGTCATTGATCGCCTTGTTGAGGTTCTCCACGTCCTTGATCCTTCCTGCGTTCTTCTCGTACTCCGGCTTGTCCAGGGACTTGAACATGGGCTCGCTCACCAGGGACTTCCACTGCCGGTCGTTGCCCACCGCCACGTAGGCAAAGCCGTCTTTGGTCTTGTAGACGGAGACGGGGCAGAAGAACTCGTGGGTGTTGCCTCTTCGGGTGATCTTCTTCTTGAACGTGGAGGTCATGGTGATGGGCACGGTCAGCCAGGACACGGAAGATTCGAACATGGAGAGGTTGATGCAGGAGCCTTCGCCCGTCGCCTGTCGCTTGAAGAGCGCTTTCATAAGCTCGCCGTAGCCGTGGACGCTGGTCCCCATGTCCGGCAGAGGAATGCCGATCACCTGGGGGTCGCCTTTGGCTTCGCCGGTCACTTCCATGAGACCCGATCTGGCCTGGAGGATCGGGTCATAGGCCGCCTCGTTGCTGTCCGGCCCGAATCCGGTCATCCCCAGCCAGATGATGTCGGGCTTCAACGCTTTCATGGATTCATAATCGATGCCCAGCTTCTTGTAGTTTCTGGGAAGCTGGTTCGTCGCAAAAACGTCGATTTTGAGTTTCTTGATCAGGCCGTGAAAGATCTTCTGGCCTTCCGGATCCGCCAGGTCGAGGCTGAGCGCTTTCTTGCCCGCGTTGATGCACAGGAAATAGGCATTCATGCGATCTTCGCTCAGGACGTTATCTCCGATCAGTCGGTTGGGGTCCCCGTAGACAGGGTGTTCCAGCCTGTAGACCTGCATCCCGTCCTGGGCCAGTCTGAAGGTCAGATAGGGCAGGACCGTGGCTTGTTCCAAAGACAAAATCGTGATGTTCTTGAATACATCCATGGAAGTCCTCCGACAAAAGAAAAGGGTTGATGAGAGAAGGGCAAATCCTCGCCGACGGGGTCGAGGGGAGAAAGCCAAGGATTCGTGCGCGTAGCTACATGGTAACTACATTTCGGCTTTTGTATACTGTATACACCTCGGGCCGTCAAGAGGTTTTTTCGGGCGGTTTGCCTTTCCTCCTCTGGTAAGTTTCCACGGCCCGGCTGTGCTCGGTCAGGGTTTTAGAGAAGTGATGGGTGCCGTCGTTCTTGGAAACGAAATAAAGATACTCGGTCTTGGCAGGGTCCATCACCGCTCTGATGGATTCAAGGCCGGGATTGGCGATCGGTCCCGGGGTCAGGCCGTGAATGACATAGGTGTTGTAAGGCGTCTTTTCCGTCAAATCCTTTTTCCTCAGGTCTCCGTCGAAATTCTCTATTCCGTAGATGACCGTGGGATCGCTTTCCAGGCGCATGCCCAGCCTGAGGCGGTTCAAGAACACCGAGGCGATGAGCGGCCTCTCCTCCGGCCGGCCTGTTTCCTTTTCCACGATGGAGGCGAGGATCACCACCTCCGCAAAATCCATCCCTATCCCTTGCGACCTCTCCAGGAGGGGGCCGACCACCTGCTTGAAACGCTTCACCATCGTGTCGAGGATGGCCGAGGTCGGGGTCCCCTTGCTGAAATGATAGGTATCGGGGAAAAGATATCCCTCAAAAGTGGGACCCGGGATCCCGTATTGTCGCAGCAGCTTCTTGTCTTGCGTGAGTTCCAGAAAACGCTTCTTGTCGGCCAGGCCTTTGGCCGCCAGGGCCTCGGCCACCTGCTCCCGGTTGAATCCCTCCGGGATCGTGACCGGGTGGAGAATCACGAGACCCTTTCTCAGAATTTCCAGAAGTTGAACCGGAGCCATGGCCGGGCTGAGAGCGTACTCGCCGGCCCGGATGTCCCTGCCATATCCTTTCACTTTCGTCCACAGCACAAAGAGCGTCTTGTTGGTGATGAGCCCTCTGGTTTCCAGGTCCGCGGCCACCTCCTTGAGGGAAGCCCCCTCCTTCACGACGAACACCTGGTCCTTGCCCGCCTTGTCCGCAGGGCTCACCAGGAAAAGGCCGAAACCGAGAGAGAGAAAGACCCCCACGAGGAAGAAAAAACCGATGGACATCAGAATGATTCTGGTTCGCGTGAGGGTCGCCATGCGGCCACTCTAGCCTCCGGAACCCCGTTAGTCAACCCATCGGCTGCCCCCTGCCTCTGCAAGAGGCCTATGCAGGGTTGACCCTGAGCCCTTCGGCTCTTCTCATGGCCCTGAGCAGGTCGAAGGGCCTGGTCGAAGGGTCAATGAAAGGCGGTTTGTCTTTTGTCCTCTCATCTGGTAAATGACCGCAGAACCCGAAAGAGGACTCGACTTGAGCGATTCCATGACAGTACCGACCGAAACGCGCCCTAGCTTTCGTTCCCAAATCGGACCGATCCTTCTCCTGGCCTCCATCTTTTTTCTCAACATCACGGGCAGGATCATCATCGCTCCTCTGCTTCCGGCGATTGAAAAAGATCTGTCCCTCTCCCACGTCCAATCCGGCTCTCTCATCCTGGTGACGACCGCAGGGTATTTTGTGACCGTCCTGGGTTCCGGATTTCTTTCCTCCCTTCTGACGCACAGAAGAACCATCCTTTTATCAGCTTTTGCAGAGGCTCTCGCCCTCGGGTGCGTTTCCCTTTCGCACAGCCTCTTGAGCCTTGCGGGGAGTTTGCTCCTCCTCGGATTGGCCGCGGGCTTTTATCTTCCCTCCGGAATTGCGACCCTCACCTCCCTGGTCCCAGCCAAGCACTGGGGAAAAGCGCTTGCCATCCACGAACTTGCACCCAACCTCGGTTTTGTGGCCGCTCCCCTGATCTCCGAAGTTCTGCTGCACTGGTTTTCATGGCGAGGTGTCTTGGCCTTTCTGGGGTTGAGCTCCGCCTTCTGCGGTTGGGTTTTCTGGCGTTTCGGTCACGGGGGAACCTTTCATGGCCAAGCGCCCAACCCCGCCTCTTACAGGAAGCTCTTCAGTGAGTCCTCCTTCTGGATCCTGGCGGTTTTGTTCGCCCTCGGCATGGGCGGCTCCTTTGGGCTCTTCACCATGCTCCCCTTGTACCTGACCGCTGCGCAGGGCATGGATCGCCCTCTGGCCAACACCCTCATCGGGCTGTCCCGGGTCCCGGGCCTCTTCACGACCCTCCTGGCCGGATGGGCCACGGATCGCTTCGGCCCAGGGAGAACGCTTCATCTGGCCTTGCTCCTCACAGGCCTGGCGACCCTGCTGATGGGTTTTGCCTCCGGCGCCTGGTTGGTTGTCCTGGTCTTTGTCCAGCCCTTGCTGGCCCCGTGCTTCTTCCCCGCAGGGTTTGCGGCCATTGCACGCCTCGGCTCCGCAGAAAGCAGAAGCCTTGGGGTGTCGGTGGCCGTGCCTCTGGGTTTTCTTTTTGCCGGCGGCCTCCTTCCGGTGGGCATAGGAGTTCTGGGGGATGCGGGTCACTTCCCCGCGGGCATCGCAGGAGCCGGACTCTTCATCCTTTCCGGATCTTTCCTTTCGCTCATGTTGAAATTGCGATAAGGGACAGAGGGACACAGGCCCAGAGGCACAAAGCAGACAAACCATTCTGCTTTATCCCTTTGTTTCCTTGTGCCTCTGTGCCTTTGTCCCTTTGCGCCTTTGCGGTTTCGATTCTTGACAGAGACACCCTACATACCTTAAAGTGATCGTTTGTGTTCGTCGGCTCAGATTCCAGCCGCACTTTTTGAAAAAACCGGGAGCACGTCAGAGGCACCGACTATGTCGTCAGATACCAAACTCTCAAAGACCCGCAACATCGGCATCATCGCCCACATTGATGCAGGGAAAACGACCATCACCGAAAGGATTCTCTACTACACAGGTCGCCTGCACAAGATGGGAGAGGTCCATGACGGAGAGGCCACGATGGACTGGATGCTCGATGAAAGGGAGAGAGGCATCACGATCACCTCGGCGGTGACTTCCTGCAACTGGCGCAACCACACGATCAATATCATCGACACTCCCGGTCATGTGGATTTCACCATTGAAGTGGAACGGTCCCTGAGGGTTCTCGACGGTGCGATCGGCATCTTTTGCGGGGTCGGCGGCGTCGAACCACAGTCCGAAACGGTCTGGCATCAGGCGGACCGATACAAGGTCCCCAAGATCGCCTTCATCAACAAGATGGACCGCGTGGGAGCCGACTTCTTCCGGGTGGTCCAAATGATCCGAGACCGCCTGGGAGCCCACCCTCTGCTTCTCCAGCTGCCCTGGGGTTCGGAGGACCGCTTTCGCGGGGTCATCGACCTTCTCCGAATGAAGGCGATTGAGTGGAAGGATGAAACTTTAGGCGCGGCTTTCGAGGAAATGCCTGTTCCAGAGGATCTTCTGGAGGAGGCCACGAAGCATCGCGAAGAGCTGGTGGAAACCCTGGCGGACAAAGACGACGCCCTCATGAACAAGTACCTGGCCGAAGAAGAAATCGACCTTTCCGAGCTGAAACGCGCCATTCGCGCTTCAACGGTCAGCTTGAAACTCGTCCCCATTCTCTGCGGGGCTGCGCTTCGCAACAAAGGCATTCAACCGCTTCTCGATGCGATCACCGACTATCTGCCCGCGCCCACCGACATCCCCCCCATCGTCGGACAGATCCCGGGGACCTCGGAGCTCGACTCCAGGTCTGCAACAGCCAAAGGCCCTTTTTCCTCCCTTGCCTTCAAGGTGCAAATGGACCAGGGCCGAAAGCTCACTTACATCCGCATCTATTCCGGGACGGTCAAGGCCGGGGACACCCTCTTCAACCCGGGCCGGAAGGTCAAAGAAAAGCTTGCCCGGCTGCTCAAGATGCACGCCAACAAAAGGGAGCGGATCGACGAAGCCTCGGCCGGGGACATTCTGGCGGTCATGGGGCTGAAAGTCTCCACCACAGGCGACACCCTGTGCGCCGAAGACCACCCGATTCTGCTCGAGCCCATGAGCTTCAACACTCCCGTGATCTCCATGGCGGTGGAACCGAAAGGCGTTCAGGATCAGGACAAGCTTCTTGACGCTCTTGCAAAGCTTTCCGATGAAGACCCCACCTTCAAGTACCGGATCGATGATGAAACCGGACAAACCGTCATCTCCGGCATGGGGGAGCTTCACCTCGAAATCGTCGTCAACCGTCTGAGAAGAGAGTTCTTCGTAGACACCAATCAGGGCAAGCCCCAGGTGGTTTACCGTGAGACCTTGTCCAAGAGGGTCGAGCACGAAGAGGTCTTTCAACGAGAACTGGCGGGCCAGCAGCACTTCGCCGGCGTCAAGATCGAACTCATCCCCTTGCCTCGCGGCACCGGCAACCGCGTGGTGGACCGCTGCCAGAATCCGAACCTCACGGAGGAGTTCATGAACGCCATCAAGGAGGGGATCGAGGAGGCCTTGAGCACGGGCGTGCTCTTGGGATATCCCGTCGTCGACGTGGAGGCGGCCGTGCTGGATGTCCGGATCCACGAGCTTCACTCCGACGGCATGGCGTTCCGGGTTGCGGCCTCCATGGCTTTCCGAAACGCGTGCCAGCAGGCGGAACCTCTTCTGCTGGAGCCCATCATGAAAGCGGAGATTTTGATCCCTGAAGAGTTCCTCGGGGAGGTCATCGGCGACCTCAATGCCAGGGGGGGCAAAATCGAGCAGATCACCAGCAAGGGTCCGGTTCAGGTGCTCACGGCCAGCGTGCCTCTTTCCAAGATGTTCGGTTATTCGACGGCCCTGCGCTCCGTGTCTCAGGGCCGAGGAACGTTTACCATGCAATTCAGCCACTACGACAAAACGTAAGGGGATTTTCCGCCTTGACAATTTCGGCGGCCGTAAACTATAGTCCTGGGTCGCCGGTCTAAGAAATTAAGAGCTTTCTTTATCGGTCACTAAGTTCCATTCAACGGAGGAGGCAAGGGACAATATGAAAAAGGGATTTCTGGCGTTGACTCTGGTGCTTTTTGCCGGCCTGATGTTTCTGAGCGTCGGCGTGCTCACGGCTGCGGATGTGGCCGACGAGATCATGCTCGAGAACAAGTACAAAGACGACAAGAAAGGCCCTGTCAAGCTCACCCATAAAAAGCACTCTGTGGATTACAAGGTGGCCTGCACCGATTGCCACCATGAGTACAAGGACGGAAAGAATGTCTGGAACGACAAGATGCCCGTGAAGAAGTGCGCTTCCTGCCATGACCCCGAGAAGAAGCAGGGCAATGCGGACAAGCTGCAGCTTGCCTATCACAAGAACTGCCAGACCTGTCACAAAGAGCTGAAAGGCAAGGAAGCCCCCTGGAAGAAGTGCGCCGACTGCCACGCTGAAAAAAAGTAGCGGGATGAAGGGAAACAAAAACGCCGCTCTCCCGCAAGGGGAGAGCGGCGTTCTTATTCCTAGGGAGTCGAGACGCTAGACTTCCGTGACCGAGATAGCTTCCTGGTCGCAGACCTCTACGCAGCTCTCACAGCCCAAGCACTCTTCGGCGTTGACCGGGTGGGACTTGCCGTCCTGCATCTCGTACACATCCACAGGACAAACTTCCACGCACTCTTCGCATCCTTCACACTTGTCTTGATCCACGGTGACTTCGTAAGGCATCTGATTTCCCTCCTCTTTATATTTTTCTGAACCGGAAAACTCTGGCTCGTCCGCGGCGAAAACGTCAAACGTCTAACAAAGGAAAATAGGCGTGTCAAGCTTTTTCGTCGCCCCCCACCGGGTCGTTCGGAGTCTTCT
>JALOPA010000019.1 GCA_025454125.1 Thermodesulfobacteriota bacterium | reverse complement strand
TATTTTCGGCTTCGGCGTAGCCTTGCAACCGGCGAATCTGTGGCTCGCCTTCCTGGGAGTCCTCGCGGGCACGCTGGTCGGAGTCCTTCCCGGATTAGGCCCCACAGCGACGATGGCGATGCTGCTCCCGATCACCTTCGGGATGTCGCCTACCGGCGCCATCATTATGTTGGCCGGAATCTACTATGGTGCACAGTATGGCGGCTCCACCACATCGATTCTGGTCAACATCCCGGGGGAGGCTGGATCGGTCATCACCTGCTTAGATGGGTATCAGATGGCACGGAAGGGGAACGCGGGCAAAGCCTTAGGCATTTCTGCGTTCGGATCGTTTATTGCCGGAACCATAGGAATCCTGGGCCTCACCTTTTTGGCGCCTCCCCTTGTGGAGATGGCTCTGTCCTTCGGCCCTCCGGAGTATTTTGCCCTGATGTGTTTGGGGCTCACCGTCCTCACCTTTCTGGGCCATGGTTCGATGCTCAAATCGTTGATGATGGCGGTCTTCGGCCTCTTCCTGGGAACTGTGGGCATCGATCCCATCATGGGGGTTCAGCGCTTCACCTTTGAAAGGCTGGAACTGATGGATGGAATCGGCCTGGTGCAGATTGCCATGGGGACGTTCGGGATTTCAGAGATTCTTTTCAATGTGGAAAAGACCTTCAAGACCGAAGTGTTCGAGACATCGATCAAAGGGTTGTTCCCGACGCTTCAGGACTGGAAAAAATCGATAGGGGCCATCCTGCGAGGAACCGGCATCGGGTTCTGCCTGGGCATTCTTCCGGGAGGAGGAGCGGTCATCGGATCCTTTGCTTCCTATGCGATAGAGAAGCGGCTTTCCAAAACTCCCGAAGAGTTCGGGACCGGGGTGATCGAAGGAGTGGCCTCCCCTGAATCCGCCAACAACGCCGCTGCACAGGGGGCTTTCATCCCCATGATGAGTTTGGGCATCCCTTCCAATGTGGTGATGGCCCTGCTCTTGGGATCCCTCATGATCCACGGCATCACGCCGGGTCCTCTGCTCATGATCAGTCACCCGGATCTTTTCTGGGGATTCATCACCAGCATGTACATCGGAAATGTCATGCTTCTGGTGCTGAATCTGCCCCTCATCCCCATGTGGGTGAAATTTCTGAAAGTCCCTTATCCCTTTCTCTTTCCCTTTATCCTTCTTTTTTGCCTCATCGGCGTGTATTCCATGAACAACAGTGTGTTTGACATCTACTTGATGATCTTCTTCGGGATCGTGGGGTACGTGATGAGGAAGTTCGATTTTGAACCGGCGCCCTTGATCCTGGCTGTGGTCCTCGGGCCGATGATGGAAAAGGCTTTCAGACAGTCTTTGATCTCCTATAAGGGAGATTTCACCGTCTTTTTCACCCGACCTATTTCTTTGGTCCTGTTGGCCCTGGCTGTTCTTCTTCTCGTTCTCCCTATGATGCCCAGGGTTCTCAAACGCGACAAAATCGCGGAATTGTAGAACGGAGAGCAGGAAGGGTTCATGAGATGGGTCGACTCGCAGGAGATCTCCATGTCAATCCCCCAACCGGAAACCCGGAAAAGCGAAGGGGATCGAGAGAGAAAACCATGTCCACCACGGTCGATGTCATTGTGGAAGTGCTGAAAAGGGAAGGAATAGACCGGATTTTCGGAATTCCCGGCGGCGGCTCCACCACCGAACTCCTGCACGCGGCGAGGAGGGCCGGGATTGAGCCCGTCCTGTGCGGCCATGAAGGTTCGGCCGGCCTCATTGCGTCGGTCTACGGGGAGATCAAGGAGACCCCGGGAGTCTGCTTCTCGATCATGGGACCGGGGGCTGTCAACCTGGCGACCGGAGTCGCCTACGCCTACCTGGAGCGGGTTCCTCTCTTGGCTTTCACGGAATGCCATCCCTTCGTGAACCGTGAGCTTATCACCACCCAGAAAATCGATCACAAAGCGTTTTTTTCTCCTATCACCAAGACGCAGTTCACTGTCACATCGGGCAGCGCGCAGCAGATCGTTGAAAAAGCCCTCCTCTCTGCCAAGGGAGAAAGACCCGGCCCGGTTCACCTGGACCTTCCCAACAACGAAGCGGCCGGTGAATCGACCTATCAGGATCGAGAAAGGGGAACGCTCAGGCTTTCTCATTTTGCACCACGGGATTCCGATGCCCTCCGGGAAATCGTCAGCAGGGTCGGGCAGGCTCATGCGCCTCTGATTGTTGCAGGAATCGAAGCCAAGCGGGCGAAGGCCATGGACCGGCTGGCGGCTCTGGCGGAAAAGTGGAAGGTCCCGGTCATGGTCAGCGTGAAAGGAAGAGGCGCATTCGACGAAAGGCACCCGCTGTTCGGGGGCGTGTTCTTGGGAACCCATTCCAAAGGCACCTTTGAAGAGACCATAGTCGGGAAGAGTGACCTTCTTCTTTTTGTTGGAGTCGACGGCGTCGAGTTGTTGCCGAAACCTTGGGGCTTGAGCCAACCCGTGATTCACATCGGATATGGGGCGAATACAGATCAGGTGTATCCCTCTGCACTCGAAGTTGTGGGAGATATCCAAAGGATTCTCGAAATCCTGGCGGAGCATCCCTTGCGATCCAACGTGTGGGATCCCGGATTCCTTGAAGAATTCCGCAAGGAGATGAAACAGGCTCTTTCTTCCTCCTGTGAAGACCTCCCGGTTCACCACATTGTTCAGAGCACCCGAGAACGCTTGCCGTCCAACGGAATTCTCACAACGGACGTGGGAGCCTTCAATTCCCTCGTTCATTACCTGTGGCAGGTTCAGGAACCTAAAACCTATTTTACGTCAAAAGGTCTGAGTACCATGGGCATCGCCCTGCCTGCAGCAATCGGGGCCCAGCTCGCCTTGCCGGACCGAAGGGTAGTGTGCTTCACCGGCGACGGCGGTTTACTCATGCGGCTCCAGGACCTTGAAATGTGCTCCCGCCTCGACCTTCCGATCATCCTCGTCGTCTTCTCCGATGGCGGACTAGGTCTCATCAAGGTGAAACAGAAAAGCAAGGGCTATGCCCATGCGGGCGTGGAGCTCAAGAACCCTGATTTTGGGCTTCTGGCCAAGGCTTTTAGAGGCCTGGGATTTCGGGCAGAGACGATGAAGGAGTTTGACGGGGCTCTTGAAAAAGCCATGAACAGCGGGAGACTGAGCCTCATCGAGGCGGTGATGGATCCTCGCACGTATGGGGATCACATGAAGCTGGTGAGAGGATAGCGGCGGTTTAGAGGAACCGGGGAGTAGAGCGAAATGAAGGAAAGGATCGATCTATCCAGGGGTGGGTACACGGGGAGAATTCTGCGGATAGATCTGACACGAGGAACTTTCGATGAAGAAAGAATGGATCCCTCTATCCTTCGAAGGTTTATCGGTGGCGTGGGGCTTGGAATCAAGCTGTTGTATCACGGAGCGGCCAGAGGAGTGAATTCTTATGATGCGGAGAACCGTCTCATCTTCCTGACAGGCCCGCTGACCGGGACCACGGTGCCCGGCTCGGGGTCCTTTGAAGTCATTTCCAAGAGCCCGCTTACGGGGTTCGTCGGTTCGGCTCAAGCGAACGGCCGTTTCGGAGCTCGGCTCAAGCAGGCAGGTTTTGACGGACTCGTCTTTTCGGGAAAGTCGGAGAAACCCGTGTATCTCCACATTCGGAATGGGATTCCCTCCCTCAGAGAGGCTTCGCCGCTTTGGGGAAAAACGACCTATGAAGTGGAGCGGGTGCTCTCTGAAGTGCATGCCGCGCCGGGGAACCCGGTCAGCATCGCATCCATCGGTCCTTCGGGGGAGCGGGGAGTGAGGTTTGCCGCCATCGTGAGCGACTTCGGCCATGTGGCGGCAACCGGCGGGTTGGGCGCCGTCATGGGGTCCAAGAACCTGAAGGCGCTGGTCGTGCAGGGGAATTTCGACGTGCCCATTCCGGAAAAGGAGAGGACCCGCGTTCGCAAGCTCACACGTGAATGGACCAAGAAAGCGCTGGAGGGCTCAGGAGGCGCTTACGCCAAGTGGGGGACCCAGGTCCTGTTCACGAGTTATCACATGCTCGGCTGGCTGCCCATCAAGAACCTGACGACCAACGTTTTTCCGGAAGCCGATCAATTTGAGGTCACGAGACTCCGCGAAAACCTTTTCAAGAAGGTCAGAAGAACCCCCTGCCACGCCTGCACCTTCAATCATTGCCGATCCATCGAGATCGCGAAAAGCCCTTTCCACGGAGTGGTCATGGACGACCCCGAGTACGAAGATCTGGCCGGATGGGGGCCGAATTTGGGGATCACGGATCCCGCTGCTGCGGCTTTCCTGAATTACAGGAATGACAGCCTGGGCATGGACCTCAAGGAATGCACCTTTACGATCAGCCTGGTCATGGAGTGCTATGAAAAGGGTCTCCTCACGAGGAAGGACATGGATGGCTTCGATCTTTCCTGGGGTAATGCGGAGGCCGTTCTTCAGTTGATGGAAAAAATCTCCCGACGGGAGGGGTTCGGTGATCTGCTGGCCGACGGGGTCAAGCGGGCGGCAGAGCGCATCGGGGGAGAAGCCGCCCTCTTCGCCGTGTACTGCAAGAGAGGCATGGCCCCCCATGTGCACGATCCAAGAACGCGATGGGGGACGATCTTTGCCCAGGCGGTGTCCGACACCGGCTCAATCGACGGTATCGATTTCACCACGCGGACCTATCCGGACCTGGGGATTGTGGAGCCGCCGTCGGAGCCCGACGAGAGGGTCGCCTTTGCCCAGGCCAAGTCCGGACCTTACCGGCACCTGGAAGACTCTCTCATGAACTGTTTCTTCTTTGACCGGGGACCCGGGATGATTCAGATCATGGCAGACGTCCTGAGCGCCGTCACGGGTTTCGGATATTCGAAGGAAGAGCTGCTACGCGCAGGGGACCGCATCACGAATCTGCTGAGGGTCTACAATGTGCGAGAGGGACTAACGCGTGAGGACGACTCCCTGTCCCCGCGTTTGTTGAGCGCGCCTCAGGACGGCCCCCAGAAAGGGAAGAGCTTTGCAGAATCCTTCCCGCGTGTCCTTCAAGCGTATTATCGTGAAAAAGGGTGGGATGAGAACACAGGGAAACCCTTGCCCGCGACCCTCAAGAGCTTGGAGCTTGAAGAGGTGATCCGGGACATCTGGTAGGCGGCCAGCGGCAGAGCTCTCGTCATGTGAAACCGAGGGTATGTTCCCCTCATCTCGCAGAGGGGAATTCCTGGTTTTATTCGAGAAGAGAAGATCCCCTGGTGTCGGACGAACACAGGGATCTGTTCCGGGAACGAGGCGTCACGCTTTTTGAAACCCATGCACTGCAAGGCTTTGTTCTAAGCGAGTAGGGAGGCTCAAGGTGACTGAACAACAGAAGATAAGTCCTGTAAGATTGGGAGTGATCTGGGGAAAACTCATCACCCTCATGGATGAAACGGCACAAACGCTTATTCGCACCTCCTTTTCTACATTGATCCGGGAAAACAACGACTTCGCCTGCGTTGTGAGTGATGCCCGCGGCCAACTCATCGCCCAGTCGTCGGACAGTATCCCTTCCTTCATCGGAACGGTCCCGTTCACTTTGAGAAGCATGATCCAGAGTTTCCCTCCGGGGGAACTCAGCCCCGGCGATGTCCTGATTACCAACGACCCCTGGCTGGGTACGGGACACTTGAACGACATTTCCGTGGCCATGCCCGTTTTTTACAGGGGGGCGTTGATCGGGTTCGTCGCCAACGTCGCTCACCACAATGACATCGGAGGCTCCTCAAACCCTTATGCCCGAGAGCACTATGAAGAGGGTCTCCTCATCCCTATTGTAAAACTCGTCAGCAAAGGAAAAGAGGAGCGGTCGGTTCATGAAATGATCAAGGCCAATGTACGATCTCCTGAAATCACCCTGGGAGACCTTCGCGCCCAGATGGCGGCCCTTCACTCAGGAGCGGCCAAGCTTTGTGAGCTTTTGGAGGAGGAAGGCCTTGACGATCTCACCCTGATCTCAGACGAAATCATCGGCCGCTCCGAAGCGGGAATGCGAGAGAGCATCAGGAGGTTATTGCCGGAAGGCCGATACGAATCCGAGGTTTTTGCGGATGGGTTTGAAGAACCCTTGCGGATCAGGGCAACGATCTCGGTCAAGGGGGGAACCGTCCATGTAGACTACACAGGGACCTGCGCCCAGGTGGACAAAGCCGTCAACTCCGTCATGATCTACACTTCCGCCTACAGTGCGTACGCCCTCAAATGCGTTCTCGACCCGGGCATGCCCAACAATGACGGCAGTATTCGCCCGATCAAGGTCACGGCTCCCGAAGGGACCCTCGTCAATCCGACTCGGCCGGCAGCGGTTTGGGGACGCCACATCACCGGCCACTATTTCCCTGCCGTGATACTCAATGCTTTGAGCAAGGCGGTACCGGAGCGGGTGATGTCTGAAAGCGGGTCCTGCCCGATCTGGAGCGCTTACTTTCGATCCAGGAGCGAAGCGCGGAAAGACCTCCTCAGCGTGTTCTTCATGAACGGCGGACACGGGGCCCATCCGACCCATGACGGCGCGCACACCTTGAGCTTTCCTACCAATGTGTCGAATACGCCCATTGAAATGTTCGAGAATCTGATGCCGTTGCTGGTGTCAAAAAAAGAGCTGATTCGCGACTCCTGCGGCATGGGTAAATACAGGGGCGGATGCGGACAGGAGATATCTTTTAGGGTCCTCTCCGGGGAGGAGATGCAGGTCTCCTTCAGAAATGAGCGCATTCGAAACCCGGCCCGCGGCATGAGGGGCGGGTTAGCCGGAGAGAGAGGGCGCATCCTGTTGAATGGAACAGAGATCCCTGGCAAGACGAGTACGATGCTAAAGAAAGACGATGCCCTCACCTTCTTCACTCCGGGGGGAGGGGGAATGTTCCCTCCGGCAGAACGAGATCCCAAGCTGGTCGAGGAAGATGTTCGAAACGGAATTGTCAGTCGTGAACGGACCACGTTGCCTAAAGGCCCCTGACAAGGACCGGGCAATCGACAATCACCTGACCCCTTCACGAACCGAGGAATCGAGACGAGGCATGGAGAAGATGAACAGAGCACCTTACAACCTGGGCGTTGATATTGGAGGGACATTTACTGATCTGGTTTTGATCCATGAAGGGACGGGAGCCGTTTATATCGACAAAGTGCTGACCACTTCTGAGGACCCTTCTCAGGCGGTTCTCATCGGCGTCCAGCGGCTGCTGAAAAAGGCGCGCCTAAAGGGACAGCACATCGGGCGCATCATCCACGGCACGACTCTGGTCACCAATGCGCTCATCGAGCGAAAGGGGGTCAAAACTGCGTTGATCACAACCCGCGGTTTTCGCGACGTTCTGGAGATCGGGCGAGAGCAGCGGTATGACATTTATGACCTGTTTGCCAGGATGCCGGCTCCCTTGGTTCCAAGATATCTCCGGAAAGGGGTCAGTGAACGGACGGGAGCGGATGGGTCCATTATCGAGGCTCTCAACAGGGAAGAGACGCAGACGGTCATTCGAGACCTGGATCATGAAAAAGTGGAAGCGATCGCGGTTTCATTGCTTCACTCCTACCGGAATCCTGAGCATGAGAAGATCATCGAGGAATTGATCAAGGGCATCAACCCTCGAATCATCGTTTCGCTTTCTTCCGAAGTCGTCCCTGAAATCAAAGAGTATGAAAGGACCTCCACAACCGTTGCCAACAGCTATGTGCGCCCCCTGATGCAGCGTTACCTCGCGCAACTCGAAAAGGAGCTTAGAGGGGTGGGATTTGAGGGAACTCTCTTCATGATGCTTTCCGACGGGGGGATCACCACGGCGGAGACGGCAGCCAGGTTCCCCATCCGGGTCATTGAATCCGGCCCTGCAGGCGGTGCCATTGCAGCCGGTCGCTACGGGGAACTGGTGAATCAGAAAAATCTGATCGCCTTTGACATGGGGGGCACCACGGCCAAGATCTGCATGATCAAAGAAGGACTGCCCGTGAAGGCTAAACAGTTTGAGGCGGCCCGGGTGTACCGATTCAAGAAGGGCAGCGGAATCCCTCTCAAGGTCCCTGTGATTGAGTTGATCGAGATCGGGGCTGGAGGCGGAAGCATCGCCAAAGTCAATAATCTGGGGTTGCTGTCCGTGGGACCCGAAAGCTCGGGAGCGGAGCCCGGACCGGCATGCTACGACCGCGGGGGTCTGGAACCGACGGTCACCGATGCGGATCTCGTCCTGGGGTATCTCAATCCCGGCTATTTCCTCGGAGGAGAGATGGCCCTCAATCTCGAAAAAGCGAGGCGAGCGATCACGGAAAAGGTCGCTCGCCCCCTAGAACTGTCCTTGCCGGAGGCTGCCTGGGGAATCAACGAAACCGTGAATGAGAACATGGTGGATTCGGCCAGGGTCTATGCCATGGAGAAGGGAATCGAACTGACTAAATTTACCATGGTGGTCTTGGGCGGAGCCGGCCCGGCACACGCCTACGATATTGCGCTCAAGCTAAAAATGAAGAACATCCTCTATCCCATGCGCGCAGGAGTCCTCTCAGCGTTGGGCTTCTTGGTGGCGCCAGCCTCCTTCGAGTTGAGCCGATCGTATGTCACGGTTCTCGGAAAGGTGGATTTTGCTCTCGTCAACAGAATGTATCAGGAGCTGGAGAGAGAAGGCTTGACGCTGATCGAGCAGGCGGGAGTGCGGAAAGACGAGATGACCTTCTCCCGGTTCGTCGGTGCCCGTTATCGAGGACAAGGCTATGAAGTGGAGGTTCCAGTTCCCAACGGCGAAATCACGTCGAAGGCGTTGGATGCCATACAGGAAGGTTTCAAAACGGAGTATCTCCGGATCTACAATCGACTCAATGAGGACATTGAGACAGAGCTGATCGATTGGAGGGTGGTGGTTTCCGGGCCGATTCCCTATCTGGGCGTGACGGGCGGTGCCCCCTCCGATTCGCGGGAACACGCGGCTCTTAAAGGCTATCGCGAGGTTTATTTCCCTGATTCCCGGGGATATGTGAGAGCTGCGGTCTATGACCGATATCAATTCAGGCCAGGGGACACGTTCGAGGGCCCTGCCGTCTTAGAGGAGAGGGAGTCTACGGTGGTCATCGGACCCAGGGGGCATGGGATCATCGATGCCTGGGGCAATGTGAGCGTGACCCTCGAAGAATGAAAGGCATCGTCCCAGCGTCAAAACACGAATCATCCGCTGGGCGCTTTAGACTGTCGCAAAGAAACAAGAAGGAAAAAATCATGGGGGCAAACTTATGCGAGATACCTGGAGGAGCAGCCGGCTCGTGCCCTGAGTCGAAGCGGCGGATCATGTGTTCCTATCCGCATTCTGATGTGGAGCAATGGTCTTTGAAGGAAGAATCGGGATGGGGAATCCGGGAACATCTTTCCCTCAGGTAGAGGAGGAAATGAACGAGGGACACTCAAGAGAGGAAGGAGGAGGAGAGACCATGAAAGGACAAAAGCAAAGGATGAAGGCAAACTGGAAGTTATTTTCATGGGCGATTGTCGCGTTTTCCCTGATCGCCAGCCCCTGCGCTGGGGGGGAGGATCCGGCTAAATTCCCGTCCAAGCCGATTTCCTTGGTGGTTCAATTTGCCGCGGGAGGGGTTGCCGATCTGACGGGAAGAAAGCTTGCGGATTCGGCGAGCAAGCTCTTGGGTCAACCCGTCGTTGTGGTCAGCAAGGTGGGAGGAGGAGGAGTGATTGGAGCGACCGCAGTGGCAAAAGCGGATCCGGACGGGTATACCATCGGGATTGTTTCATGGAGCGCTCCGGTCATCATTCCCCATCTGCGCTCTGTGCCCTACAACACCAAAGAGGACTTTGCCTGGATCATGCAATATGCCGATCTGAGTCAGATCTTCTGCGTCCAGACCGAATCCCGATGGAAGACCATGAAGGACTTGATCGCAGAAGCACGGAAGGAGCCCGGGAAGCTGAATTATGCGACTCCTTCTCCTCTGGGCGGCCAGCACATCCTGATGGAACAGGTGTTTGCTCTGGAGAAGGTGAAGCTGAATCACGTCCCTGTGGGCGGTGGGGCGGAAGTGGTGACGAAACTCCTGGGTGGTCACATCGATGCGGGGATTGCGGCCGAGACGCCTGCGCAGGTGAAAACAGGACGGTTTCGCGGTCTGGCCGTTCAGGGGGAAAAGCGGATGGAGGCCTTTCCAGGTATTCCCACTTTCTTTGAGCTGGGCTACAACGTGGAGGCCCCTCTCTGGATCGGTCTTTGCGCCCCTAAGGGAGTAGACAAGCAAATCCTCAAGAAGCTTCAGGACGCCTTCAAGAAAGCGTATGAAGAAGCTTCGTTCAAGGAATTGCTGGGCACGCTCTATTGCACGCCCATTTTTCGAGAAGCAGAGTCCTTCGAGAAGATGGTGCACAAGGACTTTGACGCTCAAGGCAAGGTGCTCAAGGACCTCGGTCTCGCCAAGCAGGCCCAGTAGCACGTGATTCTCCACGGAGGTTCGTTGCGGCGATGAGCAGTGTGTCGCAAGGGAGGTCCTCTCTGTGGCGCCGTGGGCCCGTGGAGCGTATCCTTTGCGAAGAGAACGTAGGCTGAAGCGCCGAGCGATTGCAGCGGGACACGGGGAGCCGAGGCCTTTGGGGGGAGTTCATCTCCCTGGAGGGAGCCTCTCAACAGATCTGTTCTTGAAAGGATGCCTTGTGATCGACAAAAAGGATTTCGCAAGCAGTCTCTTCCTTCTGGTGTTGGGGCTCTTTTTGGCTTTCCAATCCTTTCGCCTTTCCGTTTGGAGCCAATTCGGCCCGGATGAAGGGTTTTTCCCACTGGCGATTGCCGTTGTCATCATCGTGTTGAGCCTGATCATTCTGCTCAAAGCCCTCTACCCTGCCCGTGCAGCAGGTGAGACCGGGACGGCGGGGACTTGGAGAGGGAAGAAGGAGACGATATTCAAAGTCTCTTTTTACGCCATCCTCATGGTGGGATATGGGTTGTTGATGGAGAGGCTTGGTTTCCTCGTGGCTTCCGCCCTTCTCCTCTTCCCTCTGGCCAAGATTGTCGAAAGACAAAGCTGGACAAAGGCCCTCATGTTGGTCGGCATCTCCATTGCGACCAGTTACATCCTCTTTGCCTGCTTGTTGGGGGTTCCTCTGCCGAAGGGGCCTGTGAGAGGGTGGTAGTGTATTGAGGATAGGTTCGTCGAACGCTCTATCCGCGGAATGGTGTCATGCTTGACGGTCTGATCATGGGGTTCAGCATATCCCTTTCCCTGCAAAACATCCTTTATTGTTTCATCGGGTGCACGCTGGGAACCATGATCGGCGTGCTACCGGGGTTGGGTCCGACGGCAACCATCGCCATGCTTCTCACGGTGACCTACAAGCTGGATCTCATTTCGGCCGTTATCATGCTCTCCGGAATCTATTACGGGGCCCAATACGGAGGGACCATCACCTCCGTCCTCATCAACATTCCCGGGGAAGCGTCGTCTGTGGTGACCTGCATCGACGGCTACAAAATGGCTTTGCAGGGCAAGGCAGGGAGAGCCCTGGGCATAGCGGCATTTGGATCCTTCCTTGCTGGAACGTGTGGAACCCTCGCCTTGAGCCTGCTGGCGCCGCCGCTTTCGAGATTCGCCTTGATGTTCGGTCCGGCGGAATATGCGGCGCTGGTCATCTTGGGGCTGACCCTGGTCATGTATCTGGGGAGTGGATCTCCGGTCAAGGCGATGCTCATGGGCGCCTTGGGCCTCGCCGTGGGAACCATCGGGATGGATCCTGCGACTGCTGTCGAGAGATTCACCTTCGGATCGCAATCCTTGATTGAAGGCGTCAACATGGCAGTGCTGGCCATGGGGCTGTTCGGCATCGGAGAAGTGCTTTTCATGGCGGAGAGCGCCGGAGCAAGGGCGTCGCGAGATTCGATAAAATACTCCAGCCGGCTGAAGGACCTCTTGCCTGACCGGGGCGATTGGAGAGTGAGCCTGAAACCGATCGGGAGAGGGACCCTTCTAGGATTTTTTCTCGGGATTCTTCCGGGAGGGGGAGCCGTGATCTCGTCATTCGCGTCTTACGCGATGGAGAAAAGACTTTCGAAACATCCTGAACAATTCGGAAAGGGCGCCATTGAAGGGGTGGCCGGTCCCGAATCGGCCAACAATTCGGCGGTCAACGGGGCTTTTATTCCGCTCCTGACTCTGGGGATACCGTCGAACGTGGTCATGGCTCTTCTGATCGGAGCCTTTATGCTCCATGGGGTCACTCCGGGGCCTTTTATTCTAAAGGAGCATCCTCAGGTCTTCTGGGGTCTCATTACCAGCATGTATGTGGGGAATGCGGTCCTCCTGATCCTGAACGTCCCTCTGATCCGCTTCTTTGTGAAAATTATCGAAGTCCCTTTTGCGGTGCTCTCTCCTCTCATCGTACTGGTTTGTGTCATCGGGGCTTACAGCCTCAATAACAACGCCACCGACATCGTGATCATGGTGGTCTTCGGTGTGGTGGGGTATCTGATGCGGAAATTCGCCTACGAGCCCGCGCCCTTTATGCTGGGGTTCGTTCTCGGTGAGATGCTCGAGAAGGCGATTCGCCAGAGCCTGGTCATATCGCAGGGAAGCCCCATGATCTTTTTCACGAGGCCGATTTCCATGATTCTGATGGCGGCCACCCTTCTCATGGTCGTTTCACCGGTTCTCACGGGCTTCTTGAGACGTCGCCGGCGCGGTTCTTCGCCGAAAAAGGCAAGGGAGGCGGTGACCCCTAAAGAGGATTAGGGGGCGCAGCATCCGAAGGAACAACATGTCACGGATCTTTTATGGGTGGTGGGTGGTCTTGGCTTGCGCCGGCGTGAGCTTCTGTGTCGGAGGTGTTGTGACCTCAGGGTTCACGGCCTTTTTCGGCCCCATCCAGGCGGAGCTCGGCTGGAGCTACACCCAGATATCCTTTGCGGCGAGTCTTCGCGGTTTTGAGATGGGGTTATTCGCGCCCCTTGTCGGTTTCCTTGTCTACAGATTCGGGTCACGCCTGCTGATGTTGAGCGGCACATTGGCCATTGGGGCCGGCCTGCTTGTTCTCAGTATCACCCAGTCTCTCCCCACGTTCTATGGAGCGTTCATGATCGTGGCCTTAGGCGCTGGGGGCTGCACCAGCCTAGTGACGATGAGTGTTGTGGCGAACTGGTTTCAGAGGCATGTGGGGATCGCGCTAGGGATCATGGCTTCCGGTTTCGGGCTGGGAGGTCTCGTCGTTCCTCTCATCATCTTCTTGATCGATTCCTATGGGTGGAGAACGACCCTGGGCATCTTGGGGCTGGGAATGTGGGCCGTCGGCATCCCCTTGTCGCTCCTGGTGCGCAATTCGCCCGAGGGGTATGGGTTGTGTCCCGACGGAAAAGAGCCCCAGAAAAACACGGGAACCGCGAGGGATGCCTCCTCCTCGCCTGAAGTGACCCTTCAAGAGGCATTCAGAAACAAAGCGTTCTGGTACTTGAACATAGCTGAAGGGATCCGGTTCATGGCCATGACCGCGATCGCGACCCATGTCATCCCGTTCCTGACGAGCCTTGGCTACAGGCGCGCTTTTTCCGGGGTTGTGGCGGGGGCGATTCCATTGATTAGTATTGTCGGGAGATTCGGCTTGGGGTATCTCGCCGACCGCTTTGAAAAAAGGGTGGTGATGGCGACCGCCTTCGTGCTTGTGGGCCTGGGAGTGCTCACCTTTGCCAATGTGCAGCGGCCGTGGCTGATCTACGTTTTCTTGTGCTTGTATCCTCCAGGCTTCGGCGGAGGAATGGTCCTGAGAGGGGCGATTTTGCGCGAAACATTCGGAAGGGCCTCGTTCGCTAAATTGATGGGCATTGTCATGGGCTCTGCCGCTGTAGGCGGAACCATAGGGCCAACCGTTGCCGGCCTGGCTTTTGACAAACTCGGAACCTATCAGCCCATCTGGTACATCCTCTTCGTCCTCACAATCCTCATGGCCTTCCTGTCCCTGCGCATTAAGTGAATAGAGGATTTCGCCCTACCTCGAATAGAGATATTCTTGCCCTGGGTTCAAAGAGACGATTTCCACGCCGGGAGCCTCTTTGCCGACGAGATCAATGAACCCTGAAGCATCCTGGACCAGAATGGGGAAGGTCTTGAAATGCATGGGGATGACTTTTTTCGGTGAAAGTAGTCGGACAGCACGGGCCGCTTGGAGCGGGTCCATGGTGAATACGCTTCCAATGGGAAGCATGGCCACATCGATCGGGTAGAGCTCTCCAAAGGTTCTCATGGTATCAAATAGACCCGTGTCGCCGGCGTGGTACAACGTGGTTCCGTCCTCCAGGCGGATAATGTAGCCGCAAGGGCTGCCGGTTGCACTCGAGTGAAAAGCCTGGGTCATGGTGACGGAAATCCCTTCGTACACCAGGTTGCCGCCGATATTCATCCCATAGCCGAAGTAGCACACTTTTTCTTTGGGGATGGGGGTCTCGTTTTGCAGCCGTCGCGCCGTTTCTACGTTGGCCACGAGAAGGCCACCGGTCTTCAGGACGATTTCCGCAGCCTGTCCTATATGGTCGAAATGGTCGTGGGTAACCAAGATCAGCGTTGCCTGTCGAACCTCATCCAGCTTCATACCCGCGAGTGGGTT
Organism: Thermodesulfobacteriota bacterium; assembly: GCA_025454125.1. The sequence continues at coordinate 694 of JALOPA010000019.1, read as the reverse complement.
ATCGAACCACGGGTCGATATAGATTACCTTTCCTGTTCCACTTGTAATCTGAAACCCGGCATGCGATATCCATTTAATTCTCGTTTTAGCCATCGGTCCCTCCCTCGTGGTCATTGGTGTATGTTGGCAATGGCGCCCGACTTATCAGCTTCCAATCGATACGCCGTATCCCTTTGCCCTTTTATCATCTTCATCCTGCCTGCGTCAATTCCATGACGTACCCTCCACGGTTGCCGAAGCACCTATTTTAAATTCTTGACACGATTTTTGTATTTTAATTATAACAATAACACTTATTTTGAAATCGCTTGACGAAAGGACATGAAACCTCCGTTATGGCGATGCCGGGTTACAGCATCATGCGGGGATCGGCGCCGAAGATGTGGGAGAAAAAAGCTGGTGCCGGATGATTCCTCCCTTGATGATAGGGTCAGACTTTTGTAGGATGCGACACTTTCTATCGGCAAAGAGGATCCTTTGCCGGCTTTACGTGAATTCATCGAGGTCTCGAATGGACAAAGACCTTCAAGGCACCGGCGATCTTATTCGCTTCGTGAACAGCCCCCAGGAGGTTTCCTGGGATGTGGAGACCGACGTCCTGATCATCGGCGGCGGCGGGTGCGGCCTGATCGCCGCGCTTGCAGCGGCGGAAAAGGGTGCTCACGTTTTCCTGGTGGAGAAGGAGAAAGCGGCT
>JALOPA010000616.1 GCA_025454125.1 Thermodesulfobacteriota bacterium | reverse complement strand
GACGTCAAGATCCGCGCAGGCCTCAATGTGATTCACAAAGCTTATAAAGCGCCCGGCGGATTGATCCGCGCAGACTTTGAGGTGAAAGAAGGAAAGCTCCAAGGAGTTTCCGTGAGCGGAGACTTCTTCTGTTTTCCCGGCACGGGAATCAGGAAGCTGGAAAACAGGCTTGAGGATCAGCCGGTGGAACAGATCGAGGATCTCCTCAACCGTTTCTATTCCGAGGACCTGGTGGAAACTCCGGGAATCACGGTGCAGGATTGGCTCCGGATCTTCACCCGCTGATAACCCGTGGACGCCTTCCCGGGCCTTCCGCCCGCCGGCGCTCTCCTTGACAGTCCAGGAGGGCTCTTCTATACTCGGCCCGGCTCAAAAATAAAAAAACGCCCCACACTACTCGCGATAAGGAGGAATTCAGAATGAATGTGAATGTGAAGGAGATTAGAGACTTGGATCCCGGTGAGAGGGTCCTCATGGGTCCCGGGCCGAGCGGTGTTCCCGCCCGTGTGCTTCAGGCGCTGTCCGCCCCCTGTATCGGCTATCTTGATCCGTACTTCTTTTCGGTCATGGACGAAACCCAGGCCCTTCTGAGGGCTGTGTTTCAGACCGACAACAGCCTCACGATTCCCGTTTCAGGCACCGGCACCGCGGGCATGGAAGCGTCTTTCGTGAACGTGGTGGAACCCGGGGACGAGGTGGTGGTTTGCGTCAACGGATTCTTCGGAGCCCGAATGTGCGAAATGGTGGAGCGCATGGGAGGAAAACTCATTCGTGTGGACGGTGAGTGGGGAAGGGCCATTGATCCGGAACTGGCAAGAAAGGCCGTCCAGGGAAGAAGCCCCAAGGTGCTCGCCGTGGTTCATGCGGAGACTTCGACCGGCGTGCGCCAGCCGCTGCAGGACCTCGCCGCGATTGCTCACCAGGCCGGAGCGCTTTTCCTGGTGGACATGGTGACTTCTCTAGGCGGCGTGGACGTGGGACTCGACAAAAACGGCATCGACATCGCTTACAGCGGAAGCCAGAAGTGCCTGTCCTGCCCGCCGGGCCTGTCCCCCATTTCCTTCAATGCCAAGGCCATGAAGGTCATTGAATCCAGAAAGAAACCTGTCGCCAACTGGTACCTGGACATGAGCCTCCTCAAAAACTACTGGGGAGCCGACAGAAAGTACCATCACACGGTTCCGATCAACATGATTTACGGGTTCAGGGAGGCCCTTCGAATCGTGATGGAGGAAGGGCTGGAGGCCCGGTTTGCCAGACACCTCCTGAATCACCGCGCCCTGGTCGCCGGGATTGAGGCCATGGGGCTGTCCATGATCGTGCCGGAACCTGAGCGGCTCGCCTCTTTGAACACCATCAAGATTCCTGACGGCGTCGATGATCTCAAGGTCCGGAAGGCCCTCTTGAACGATTTCCGTCTGGAGATCGGAGGAGGCCTTGGGAAGTTCGCGGGAAAGGCGTGGCGCGTCGGCCTCATGGGTTTCTCGTCCTCGAAGAAGAACGTGCTGCTCTTCCTTTCCGCGCTCTTTTCGATTCTCAACGCCCAAGGGGTGAAAGTGAAGCAGGGCGCAGTCGAGGCGGCATCGGCCGTGTATGCCAAAGGATAAGGACTGAGTGATGAGTGATGAGGACTGAGTGGATTTCAACAGGGGTTTCCACTTGATCCTACTCAGTCCTCAGTCCTCGTGACTCATTGCTTCTTGCGGCCGTCTTGCATCGGAGCCTTTTTGAGCAACCTGCTGGGGTTGCAGAAGGACAAAGCGAAGAATGAAAGTGGGCTGGATCGGAACAGGGGTGATGGGCAAGTCCATGGCCGGGCACGTTCAAGCCGGTGGGCATGATCTCTTCGTTTACAACAGGACCAAGGCCAAGGCCGATGATCTGCTCAAGAAGGGGGCGGCCTGGTGCAACTCTCCAGTCGAGGTGGCGGAGAAATCCGAAATCTTGTTCTCCATCGTCGGCTTGCCGAGGGACGTGGAAGAGACCTATCTCGGAAAGAACGGGGTGTTGTCGGCTAAAGGCTCTTGCCGAATCATCGTGGACATGACCACGAGCCGGCCGAGCCTGGCCCAGATCATCGAGCAGGAGGCGGCCAAAAAAGGAGTGGAGAGCCTGGATGCCCCTGTCTCAGGCGGTGACATCGGAGCCAGGGACGGGACGCTCGCCATCATGGTGGGAGGCAAGAAAGGGGTTTTTGAAGAAGTGCTCCCCGTCTTTCAGGTCATGGGCAGGAACATCGCTTACATGGGGGATGCGGGAGCAGGGCAGAATACCAAAATGGCCAACCAGATCCTGGTGGCCGGCACCATGATCGGGGTGTGTGAATCTCTTCTCTACGCCGTCAAACTGGGACTGGACCCGCAGGCCGTGATCGACATTATCAGCAAAGGAGCGGCAGGGTCCTGGTCGATCAGCAACCTGGGGCCGAGGCTGGTGCGAGGGGACTTCAAGACCGGATTCCTGGTGAGGCATTTTATCAAGGACATGGGCATCGCCCTGCAAGAGGCTGGAGCGGTCGGCCTTTCCATGCCCGGTCTCGCGCTGGTTCACCAGCTCTACGTGGCGGCCATGGCCCAGGGGCACGGCGACTGCACGACCCAGGCCCTCTATCTGGCTCTGAAATCCTTGAACGGGATGAGGTGAAAGAGGGACAGAAGGCAGTCGGGAATCGAACCGGGAACTTGCAAAGGGCATCAAAGGGCTTAGATTTTACGCAAACGGTTTTGAAGGAACCTTGTCCCATGACTCCCATCACCATCCAAGTGATTGCCCCCACGTTTCAAAGTCTGGAAATGGCCTGCCCGTCGTGCAATTTGATTTTCAACACCATGGGCCTGAACGGGAAAGAGCGGCGATCGTGCAACGAGGAGTACCCTGAAGATTGGAAAGAGGCTCTGACCTATCTCTCGAATTGCATCTCAGAGATTTCCCGCCTCTACCGTCACCGG
>JALOPA010000615.1 GCA_025454125.1 Thermodesulfobacteriota bacterium | reverse complement strand
TCTGGAAAAGCTGATGCGGGTTGCAGAGAAAAACGGGGTTCTGCTCTTTTCAACGGCAGGGGACTTTTTCAGCCTGGATCTCATGCTCAAGCTGGGAATGCCCCTGGTCAAGGTGTCTTCCGGCTTGATGACCCACCATCCCCTGATCGCCAGGATCGCCAAAACCGGCTTGCCCATGATCCTGTCCACAGGGATGAGCTACCTGCACGAAGTCCTTTCGAGCCTGGCGGTCGCAGAGGAGAAGGGTTCTCGAAATCTGATGGTTCTGCACTGCACCTCTTCCTATCCCGCTTCTCCGGAGACCCTGAACTTGCTGGCCATGAGGACGATGGATGAAATTCTGCCCTACCCGGTTGGATACTCGGATCACTCCCTGGGATCGACGGCGGTGGTGGCGGCCTGCTCCCTGGGGGCCTGCTTGATCGAGAAGCATTTCATTCTGGACCGATCGGTTCCCTCCCCTGACCGCATGTTTGCTGCAGAGCCCAAAGAGATGAAGGCCCTGGTCGAGGAGATCCGGAGGGTCGAGAACATGCTCGGCAGCGGGATAAAGGAGCCGGTTGAGGAAGAGAAAGGGCAGAGATCGTTGTTGAGGCGATGCCTCATGGCCCGGAGGGCCATTCTTCCCGGGGAGGTTCTGACAGGCGAAATGATTTCGATCAAGAGGCCGCGACCGGGGCAAAAGGGTCTCCCGCCCTCTGCCCTCGACCAGATCGTGGGCATGAGAGTGCTCCGCCCGGTGGCGGCCAATGAAGGCATCACTCTTGAAGTGTTCGGCCCTGAAACGAAAACGGAGGAACCCTAGGTGGCGCGTCAATCGGTTCGGTTGCTTCTCACTTGCGTCGGAGGGTCTCTGGCCTGGGAGATGGTCGGAGCGTTTGCCAAGGCGGAGTCGCTCAAAATAAGCGTCACGGGGGTCGACAAGAACCCGGATGCCCTCGGAAAGCACTTCGTCAAGAAATTCTATCCGGTTCCCGGGGGCGAAAGCCCCCGGTACGCGGAGGTGCTTCTGGGCCTATGCGAGAAGGAAGGGATTGAGGTCGTTGTCCCTGGGTCGGACGAGGAAGCGTTCAATCTCTCCAGGAACGAGGAAATGTTCCGGAGCAAGGGGATTGTGTGCACCGTCCCCCGCAGGGAACTCCTCGAGTCTTTTTCGGACAAATACCGGATGTATCGAACCCTGGAGAGCGCGGGAGTCCCTGTGCCGTCCTATCACCGGGTGGCCTCTGCGGACGACCTGCTCGGGCTGAGCGCCGAGCTGGGTTACCCTCAGAACCCTTTCATCTTGAAACCCCCCTCCACCAGGGGAGGTCGGGGCGTTTGGAAGGTGAGCGCCAAGGCCGCCCATGAACCCTTCTTTGGCCGGGCCGGGCAGGTGAGGGAAGCGACCCTGGAAGAAATGATGGGCATGCTGGAACGGCTGAACCCTTTTCCTCCTTTGATGGTCATGGAATACCTGGAAGGCGATTTCTACGATGTCGATATCCTGTCGGACAAGGGTAAATCATTGTACAAAGTGGTCCGGAAGCGAATGAACCCGCTGGGGATTCCCTTCAAAGGAAACCTTCTTGAAAAAAACGAAGCGATCCTCGATCTGGCTGAAGCGATCCAAGGCACGCTCCGCTTGAACTACCTTCTGGACATTGACATCGCCTACAGCTCCGGCCGCGGAGCGCAACTGATGGAAGTGAACCCGAGGCCGAGCGGAAGCGCTGTGGCCACTGTGGAGGCAGGCCTGAACCTTTTTGAATACCTCGTGAGGCTGGCTGTGGGACTCGACGTCCCTCAAAGGGAGATCCCCTATGGGACCGTCGTGCTCCCCAAGACCGTGGTCTTCAAGGCATGAAGAGGCTTTATGAGCGATAAAAGGAAAATTGAGATCCTGGACACCACCATCCGGGACGGCGAGCAGATGCACAATGTGTCTTACATGACCGCAGAGAAGGCGCTTCTGACCCAGCTCCTGATTGAAAAGGTGAATGTGGACCGGGTGGAGATCACCTCCGCGAGGTCCTCCTACGGGGAAGCCATCACTGCGGCGAAAATCCTCGAATGGGCCGGAGGCGGGTCATTTCTCGACCGGATCGAGATTTTGGGATTCATTGACCACAAGAAATCGGTGGACTGGGTGTCAGACCTCGGGGGAAAAGTCATCAACTTCTTGGCAAAGGGCTCCCTCAACCACGTGACGAAACAGCTGAGGAAGACGGCCGAGGAACACCTCTCGGACATCCGGAGGGTTGTGGAGTATGCCACGACCAAGGGGCTCACGGTCAATGTCTATCTCGAGGACTGGTCGAACGGCTTCAGGCACAGCAAGGACTATGTGCTCTTTCTGTTTGACGGCCTTGCCCCCTATCCGATCAAACGCTTCATGCTCTGCGACACCTTGGGCATTCTGTTCCCGACGGAAATGGAGCTCTTTGTGCGGGAGATCAAAACCCGGTATCCGCCCATGAAGATCGATCTTCACTGCCACAACGATTACGGCCTCGCGACGGCCAACTGCCTCTACGGGGTCCTGGGCGGGGCGGACGGGCTGCACCTGACCGTCAACGGGATGGGAGAGCGCGCAGGCAATGCGGCCTTGGAAGAGGTGGTGGTAGGTCTCAATGACTTTGTCGAGGGAATCCAGTGCGGCGTCAACGAGAAGGAGCTCTATGACGTGGCCAAGAAGGTGGAGCTGTTCTCCAAACAGCGAACGGCGGTCAACAAGCCGATCGTGGGAGACAACGCGTTCACGCACACTTCGGGCATCCATGCGGACGGGCAAGCCAAAGGAGATGTGTACACGGCCAAGATCAGCCCCACGCGCTTCGGCCGCGAGGTCAACTACACGCTCTCAAAGCTGTCAGGCAAGGCCAGCCTGGAATACAATCTCAACAAGCTCGGCATGGAGCTGACCGAGGAAGAGAAAGGCAAGGTGCTGGCGCGCATCATCCAGATGA
>JALOPA010000614.1 GCA_025454125.1 Thermodesulfobacteriota bacterium | reverse complement strand
ACGCAAAGACCCTCCCGGATGTGACCTTTGTCGCGGAAAACCTCTTTACCTGCTCCCAAGACACGCAGGACAAGATGGGAGCCCTCATCGCCGAGCAGGACCTCAACCGCATTGTGGTCGCCGCCTGCACGCCGAGAACCCACGAAGGGCTTTTCCAGGAGACGATGGTAAGCGCCGGCCTGAACAAATACCTCCTGGAGATGGCCAACATACGCAACCAGGACTCGTGGGTTCACGCCTCGGATCCGCAAGGCGCCACGGAAAAAGCAAAAGACCTGGTCCGCATGGCCGTGGCCAAGGTCGCCCTGATGGGGCCGCTTATGGAGACCGACATCCCCATGTGCCCCAAGGCTCTGGTGGTGGGCGGCGGGATCTCGGGACTGACGGCTTCGAAAAACCTGGCCCTCCATGGTTACACGGTTTCCCTTGTGGAGGGGTCCTCTCGTTTAGGGGGACAGGCCCGCCGCCTCTTCAGGACCTGGAAGGGAGAAGACGTCCGGCAGAGCCTCGGAGAACTCATCGACGCAGTGGAATCCGACCCGCACGTCCGGGTCCACCTTGAAACGCAAGTGACAAAGGTCGAGGGTTTCGTGGGCAAGTTCACATCGACTCTGCGGTCCGGTTCACGTGAAGAGATCGTGGACCACGGGATCGCCGTGATCGCTACAGGCGCCGAAGAGTATAAGCCCGATGAATACCTTTACGGTCGCGATCCCAGGGTGCTCACCCATCTTGAACTCGACGAGAAGTTCCTCCGTGACGATCCCTTTTTCAAGGAGACCCGCTCCGCGGTGTTCATCCAGTGTGTGGGGTCCCGAGAGAAGGAACGGCCCTATTGCTCGAAAGTCTGCTGCACCCACTCCATGGAGAGCGCCCTGCACCTGAAGAGGCTGAACCCGGAGATGAACGTCACCCTCCTCTACAGGGACATCCGGACCTATGGAGAAAGAGAATATCTGTACCGAAAAGCCCGCCTCGCAGGGGTAGTGTTCATCCAATACTCCCCGGACCGGAAGCCGGTGGTCACGCCGAAGGAGGCAGGGATCGAAATCGAAGTCATGGACCGCAACCTCGGGCAGACCGTGGGCATGAGAGCGGATCTCCTGGTTCTGGCGTCTGCCGTGGTCCCGCGCAGAAATGAAGAGCTGGCGCAGGTGTTCAAGATCCCGCTGAACGAAGAGGGGTTCTTCGTGGAGGCGCACGCAAAGCTGGGGCCGTCGGAGTTCGCCACCCCCGGGCTTTTTCTCTGCGGCATGGCTCACTATCCCAAACCCATTGACGAAAGCGTCGCCCATGCGCTGGCCGCCACATCGAGAGCGCTCACGTTCCTGAGCAGGGAAAGCATTCAGGTGGGTGGCATGGTCTCGCGCATCCTGGCGGAACGATGTTCTGCGTGCATGGGGTGCATCCGAGTCTGCCCCTATGAAGCGATCACCTTGAACAAGGAGAAACAGGCCGCTGAAATCAACGAGGCCCTGTGCAAAGGGTGCGGCGCCTGTGCCGCCACGTGCCCTTCAGAGGCCGTGGTCTTGAGCGGCTTTGATCACAGGCAGCTGTATGCGCAAATCAGAAGCGCGCTCTTATAACGGGCTGCTGATAACGGAAGTAGGGTGTCACTCCCGCGAAATGAAGCCTGTCCCCGCGCAGGCGGGGAGCGGGAGTCCAGAGAACTCCCCAAAGACTGGATTCCCGCTTTCGCGGGAATGACATCCTTAAGGCTGACCAAAGCCTTCCGATCAAGATGTCGGTCACAGATGTTACCGTTGAGGCAAGAGATGAACAAAAAGAGTTTTGAGCCCAGAATTCTCGCCTTTCTCTGCAACTGGTGCGCTTATGGCGCGGCGGACCTGGCAGGGGTGAGCCGGCTTCAGTACCCTGTCAATCTCCGCGCCATCCGGGTCATGTGCTCGGCCACGGTCTCCCCGCACCACGTGCTGAGAGCTTTTCAGAGCGGAGCGGACGGGGTTCTTGTGGGAGGGTGACACGTCGGGGACTGCCATTACCTGTACGGTAATTACATGACGGTCAAGAGGATCACGTTCCTTCAGGAACTGGTGAGATTCGTGGGGCTGGAGGACCGTTTGAGCCTTGTGTGGATCTCCTCTGCTGAAGCTCAGAAATACGTCCGAGCCGTCACGGATTTCACGGAGAAGATAAGGCGAATGGGCCCCTCCCCTTTAAACCTGAACCACGGTTTGTTCGCCGAAGGACGTCACCCCCAAATGGCCTCCAATGTCGGAGGCTGCGCCACAACTGCGGGGAAGCCTGCTTTCTGTCATTTCGACCCAAGGGAGAAATCTTGAATTCAGGCCACTTGCACAACCAGGATTTCTCGCCCCGCTCTTTAAGCGGGACTCGAAAGGACCTTGCGGCGCAGACTCTCAATGGGGAGGGGGAGCAAGAGGGAACTGAACCATGAATCACGACATCATCCAACAGGTTCGGGAGTGGCTGGAACAGGGCGTGGTGGATCTTTTCCTTGCCTACCGGATCACCGATGGACACCCTTTGCCCCACGTCTTCACCAGGGATTCGATCGGGGAAGTGGACGAGCTGGTCCTTTCCTCAGCCCGGTATCCCCTGGAGAAAATAGCGTGGCAATGGGTGCGCCTCCATCCTGAGACGACCATCGGCCTTCCCGTTCCAGAAAGGGACCAGAGGGCTTTGAAAGTCCTTCAAGCATGGAATCAAATTGAAGAGAGGAGAATCAAGGCCCTCCCGGTCGCCGCCCCTCCCCCCCTTTCGGAGAAAGAGACCGGAATAGTCAAGCGGGCGCTGGGCATCGCATTCCATGCCGACCTCCGGGACGTAGACCGTCTTGAACCCTGGCAGCGTTTTTCAAAGTGGTTGTATGAGTTTCAAAAGTGCATCAAGTGTTACGGGTGCCGCAACATTTGCCCTGTCTGCTTCTGTACCGAGTGCAGCCTGGAAAACCCGGATCTCGTGGGA
>JALOPA010000613.1 GCA_025454125.1 Thermodesulfobacteriota bacterium | reverse complement strand
CAGCCAGCATGCGTCCAACACCAAGGTCAACGACGAAGCACTCCGCCGCCTGCGCTACGAGACAGGCTGCTTCTGTGCCTGGTACATGACCCCTACCGAGAGAAAGACCCAGGTCATCAACGACCTTCTCGTGGAAAAAATCGCCTGGCACTCAGGGGAAATGGAAACCGCACAGTGCATGGCGTACGACGACTCCTGCGTCCACATGGAAAGAGCCAAGAAGCACACGGCTCACGCGCCCAAGTGGCTCGGTCCCGCATTCAACAAGACCGATGGTGTCCCTACCGTGATCTTCCAGGGCACGGAGAACATCTTCATCCCCATGGAGCACCATGAGTACGTCGCGGAAGCCACCATCGGCGACCCCTTCCTCGGGAGCAAAGAAAAAGGGGAAAAGATTTTTGAGCGGGCCTCCGACAACCTCGCGGCCTTTGCGAATGAAGTGAAGAAGATCAAGATCACTATCAAAGACAGAAACTACGATTTCAGAGCCTATTAGCAAACGTATGGTTGAGAGGACCAAGAGTCCTCTCAACCATAATGAGGCACCAGGGTGAGACTACGGAATAAAGTCGTCTTCGTCACAGGGGCATCCGGAGGCCTGGGCGGGCATTTCTGCAAAGCCTTTCTCAGGGAAGGCGCCAAGGTCGTTGTGACCGACGTCACGGAAAAGATGGTTTCTGCGGGCCTGGCGGAGTTCAACGCCCCTGACTCCACGCTTGGGGCCGTGGTGGATGTGTGCGAGCGATCCACGATCCAGGCGGCCATGGTCCAAACCGTGAATCGCTTCGGCCGTCTGGACGTTCTTGTGAATGTTGCAGGAGGGGCTCTGCACACGCCGCACAGGGTTCAGGACATCAACCTCAAGGGCACTTTTCTGTGCTGCCAGGTGGCGGTGGAGCAGTTTCGAAAACAGAGGGGGGGCGGCAAGATCGTCAATGTCTCTGCTCTGGCCGGGCGGTGGCTCGGGTCCTTGGCCGGATGCCACTACACGGCGGCAAAGGCCGGAGTGATCGGTCTTACCCGTCATCTCGCCCATGAGCTCGGGCCCGAAGGCATCTACGTTAACGCCATCGCGCCGACCATCACCCTGGCGAGCCAGCGGACCGTAGATCTCTGGAACGCAAGACCCGAAGAATACAAAGCCAAGGTTCTTTCCGAGATCCCCTTGAGAAGGCTGAGCACGCCTGAGGAAGTGGCGGCCGGCGTCATTTTTCTCTGTTCCGACGAGGCCAGCTACCTGACGGGCGTCACTTTGGACATTAATGGGGGAAGGTTTTTCAGTTAGAGTGGAGTGAGTTCACATGATCTTCAAGAATAGAATGAAGCAGTCCCTGAAAGAGGGCAAGGTCGTGTTCGGGCCTATGGTCTCCGAAATCCGGAGCCCGGGCATTGCCCTTCTTTTTGCCCAGGCCGGTTTTGATTTCTTCTTCATCGACATGGAGCATTCCTGTTTCACCATGGAAACCATGAGCGACATGATTCTCGCAGGCCGTGCAGCGGGCATCCCGGCCATAGTTCGGCCTTCGAGCCGCAAGTCGCACGAGTACCTGTCCCGGCCTCTCGACATTGGAGCCTCAGGACTGCTTGTCCCGCAGATCCAGACCCGGCAGGATGCGGAGAATGTGGTCGCCTGGTGCCGCTACTTCCCCATGGGTGAGCGGGGCATGGCCCTGTCACGGCAGCACACGTTTTTCGAAAGCGGAACCACGTCGGAAACCATGAAGCAGCTCAACGAAGAGGTTCTCATCGCCCTTCAGATCGAGCATCGGGATGCAGTGGAGAACCTTCAGGACATCCTTTCGGTCCCGGGCATCGATGCCGCCTTTGTGGGCCCAGAAGATCTGGCAGCCAGTCTGGGGAAACCCGGGCAGACCAGCCATCCCGATGTGGAGCAGGCCGTCCGCCGCGTGATCGCCGTGTGCCGGGACAAGGGCATCATCCCGGGCATCCACACCGGCTCGGTGGACAAGGCGAAGCACTGGATTGAGCAGGGCATGAAGTTCGTCGGATTCGGGACCGACATCAAGCTCCTTCTTCAGATCAGCAAGAGCTCTGTGAAGGACCTGCGTTCCTTGACCGCTTAAAGCTTTCTGCAATGGGAGCCTCTGTGCTTTTTGTGTCCTCACCACTGAGGCACAGAGGACACGGGGGCGGATTTATTTTTTCGCCTATCGGGAGTAACCGATAGACGAAAATAGAGCCTCACAACCTGGCGCCAAGTTATGAGTCATTTGCGAAATTATCTTAAGACAGAGCATTTTTGTTTGTCCCGCCCGATGGCGGGACAAACAAAAACCTTTCTCTGTGATCTCAGTGCCTCTGTGGTGAATTGTGGTTTTTGACCGTCCTTCGAACACTGCGGGCGCAACCGATGCGTGAGATCAGCGATCGAGACATCCTCAAAATCTGTTACCTCTATTACAAGGAGGAACAGACCCAGGAACGGATCTCCGGACTCCTGGGCTACAGCCGTTTCAAAATCAGCCGGATCCTCAAAGAGGCCAGGAAAAGAGGTCTGGTGACGATCACTATCCACGATCCCATGATCCAGGTCACGGAAATCGAAATGGAACTGGTCAGGACCTTCGGACTGGACAAGGCCATTGTGGTTCAGGTCAGCCGGTCGGGCAACCAGTCCGACCTGCATCAGGTCGGCCAGGCCGGCGCCCGGTATCTCAGGGAAATTCTGAACCGGTATCACGTGTTCGGGGTGACCTGGGGGCACACGGTCTACCACGTGGTGAAAGAACTCGAACCGGTAGATGCGAAAAATCTCAGTCTGGTGCAGATCGGGGGCGGTCTCGGCACCATCGAGGGCTCCGACAACAACATGCTGACCATGACGCTCGGCCAGAAACTGGGGGCAAGGGCGTATGTCATTCCCGCTCCCGTCATTGTTCGAAATCGGACACTCAGGGACACCCTCTTCAAAGAGAAGAAGATCCAGGATACCCTGGGCCTGGCGAGAAAGGCGGACCTCGTGCTTTTCGGCGTGGGGCTGATCGGAGCCGAAGGCTTGCTGTGGAAGTCCGGTTTTTTGGGAAAGAACGATACGGTAAGACTCAAAGATGCAGGAGCCGTGGGCGCCATCTGCGGCCGCTTCTTTGATGCCAATGGCCGGGAGTGCTGGCATGAGCTGGATGATCGCACGATCGGGTTGACTCTGGATGAACTGAGAAAGATCAAACACAAAATCGTTGTCGGTGTGGGCCAGGAAAAGGTAGAAGGGTTATTCGGGGCTTTGAGGGGCAAACTCGCGAATGTGCTTGTCACGGACGAAGACACGGCCGCGAAACTCCTTTCCACGTCGCCGGCAAAGGGAAACTGAAAACGTCAGAGGCAGGGAGGAGGTGATTCTCAACACAGTCACGGGAGATTTCATGGTTCACGGTCCTTTTTTCAATCAACGTAAAGGAGGGATAGCATGATGAAGAAATTGGCATGTCTCGTCGTTGTTTTGGGTCTCTGTGTTCTGTTTGCTCACGCAGCCGTTGCTGCGGAGGCGCAGCCTAAAGTCTTTAAACTCGGCTTCATCACCAGCCTGAGCGGGCCCCTGGCCCAGTCTGCCGAGACGCAGAAACAGGCGGTAGAGCTCTTCGTCGAGCAGATCAACGCGCAGGGCGGTCTCACCATGCCCTGGGGCAAAGTCAAAGTGGAAATGCTCGTCAAAGACGACGAGATGAAACTGGACGTGGGTGTTCGCCGGTTCAGAGAGCTCGTGGAAGCGGGCTGCCATGCCGTGACCGGAAGCATTTATAACCCCATGTCCGCGGCTCTCAATGAAGAGTGCAAAGTGACCGGCACCGT
>JALOPA010000612.1 GCA_025454125.1 Thermodesulfobacteriota bacterium | reverse complement strand
TTATGGACGTTATTGAAGCGATCGAAAGAGAACAGATGCGGCTCGACATACCTGACTTCAGATCGGGCGACACGGTCAAAGTGCACGCGAAGATCAAGGAAGGGGACAAGGAGAGAATCCAGGTTTTCCAGGGCGTGGTGATCCGCAAGAGAAAAGGGAAAATGGGGGCCACCTTCACGGTGCGCAAGGTCTCCTACGGGATCGGGGTGGAGCGGATTTTTCCTCTGCACTCTCCCAACATTGACAGGGTCGAAATCATTTCCAGGGGCAAGGTCAGAAGAGGGCGTCTCTATTACATGCGCAAACTGAAGGGCAAGGCCGCGCGCATCAAGGAGAAGAGAGCGTAACGTTTTCCGGGCCCCTGTTGCCGGCATCCACCCTTTCAGACGGGTCGCCTCTGAAAGGGTGAGTCCTTTTTAGGCCGAGGGTCGCTTGATGGCTCCAGAAGGCAACCTCTCTCTCTTCCCCGAGAGCGTTTCTTCCCAAGATGTCGACACGCTCTTCTATGAATCCCTTGTCCGAAAAGCGGGTTACCGATGGATTGCCGGTGTGGATGAGGCCGGGCGAGGGCCTCTGGCCGGGCCTGTGGTGGCTGCGGCGGTCATTCTCCCTGAAGGCGTGGTGGTGGAGGGAGTCCGGGATTCCAAGGAGATGACGGAGATCGCGAGAGAACAGGCCTTTCCCCTCATCTGCGAAAAAGCCTTGTCCGTAGGTGTTGGAGTCGTTTCTGCAAAGGAGATTGACCGGACCAACATTCTTCAGGCCTCCCTGCAGGCCATGAAGCAGGCGATTGTATCCCTGGACCCGCGCCCTGATTTCTGTCTGGTGGACGGAATCCACCCGGTGCCGGTCCCGATCCCCTACCGGTGCCTGAAGCAGGGGGACCGGCGAAGCCACAGCATTTCCGCTGCCTCGGTCGTGGCCAAGGTGTACCGGGACAGAATCATGTGTTCCCTTCACGAGGAGTTTCCCGGGTACGGGTTCTCGGAAAACAAGGGGTACGGCACGGCGCGGCATCTGGCCGCCCTAAGGGAGCAGGGCGCTTGTCCCATCCACCGGAGGACCTTCAGGGGAGTGGAGCCCCCGAAGCAGGTCCCTGTGGCCCCTCCGGCAGGGCGAAACGCGCCGAAGCTTCCGACCTCCCTTCCATCTTCCGCGTCGAAGTCCAGGCGGAGGCGGGGGATTTGAAGTGACGAAAGAAAGGCTGGAACTCGGAAAAGAGGGAGAAGACCTGGCCCTCCGGAAAGTCGAGAGCCTCGGGTACACATGCATTGAACGAAACTACCGGTGCTCTCTTGGGGAACTCGACCTGGTCGCCAGGGATGGCGAGACCCTGGTCTTTATCGAAATCAAGACGAGAAAAGGTAAATCCCTCGACTATGCCAAAGAGGCCGTGCACGCGCGAAAGCAGCGGCAGATGTCCAAGGTGGCGCTCGCCTACATGAAGAAGAACGGGTGCCAAGACGCCAAGGCGAGGTTCGACGTGGTGGTGATCCACCAGCAGGGTTTCCACACAGAGATCGAGGTGATCCGGAACGCCTTTGATCTGGCCTATCCGTGAGAAGAGCCGGTGAGCAGTGAACAGGGACCAGTAACCAGTGAAGATCGGGGCTCATGAAGGCTTGTGGTGTCTTGATTTCTGTTTGGAATTCTGGATTTTGGTCATCTGAAATTGTTTGTTGCTTCGGATTTAGAATTTCGAAATTCCCGGCGGCTGGCGGGAGGGGATAAAGGGGAGGGGGAAGGATTCAGCCTTTGACAGTGAACAGCGACGCTCGTGAGAGGGAGCCAGGCACCCTCTTCGTTGTTTCCACGCCTCTCGGGAATTTGGAAGACATCACGCTCCGGGCTCTCAGGGTTCTGAAAGAGGTGGATTGGATAGCGGCGGAGACCGTGGAACACACGAAGAATCTCTGCCGGCACTACGGGATCGCGACGAGGCTGACCTCCTTCAATCAGCACAATGAAAGATCCAAGGGTCCTGAGCTGATCAGGGAGTTGAAAGCCGGGCGGAGCATCGCTCTCGTGACGAATGCAGGCACACCGGCCATTTCAGACCCCGGAGTGGCTCTCGTGGCCGGCGCATTGAAGGCGGGCGCCAGGGTCTCTCCGGTTCCGGGCCCCTCTGCGGTGACCGCGGCTCTCTCGGCTTCCGGGATGAGGGCATGCCCGTTTCTCTTTTACGGCTTTTTGTCTCCCCGGCCGGGCAAGAGGAGAAAGGAGCTCGAAGCTCTGAGACGGTTGCCCCACACGCTCGTTTTTTTCGAAGCCCCTCACCGGCTGAAAGAGATGCTCGGTGATGTGAAAGCCGTTCTGGGGGATCGGGCCCTGGTTCTTCACAAGGAGATGACCAAGCGGTTCGAAGGGTCCGTGAAGGGCTCTGTGGCGTCCGTACTCGGCCGCTTGAGCGAAGAGGAAGTCCGCGGGGAGTACACCCTTGTCGTCGCAGGGTGCGAGGAAAAGGAAGAAGCGGCGACGCTGGACCAAGAAATCCAGGAGAAAATGGCACGCCTGTTGAAAGAAGGCGCCATGAGCCTTAAAGATATAGCTCATGCGATCGCGTCTGAAACGGGAGTGGAATACAGGAAAGTTTACAAAGCCTGCCTTTCGATGAAGCAGGCGATGTGAGGATCAAATCGGTGGATTCCGAGCCAGCGGTGCGGAACAGCTTCCGTTCACTGGCAGCGTTCCAGGACAGCAGTCTTTGCCGTCGTTCCCGCGCATGCGGGAATCCAGTCTTTTCTAGCTTTTCTGGACTCTCGCCTACGCGGGAGGGGCAAGAGGGTTTTGTGAAGGAACTGCTTATGGGCATGCAGGCAAGGGCTCGGATCTAGTGTTTGGGATTGATGGAGCAGATCAAGAAACTTAGAATCTCGAACGAACTGGGTTTGCACGCGCGGGCGGCGGCGAAGATCGTGGCTCTTGCCGCTCAGTACAGGGCAGCCCTGTTTCT
>JALOPA010000611.1 GCA_025454125.1 Thermodesulfobacteriota bacterium | reverse complement strand
GAGTTCGCAAGCCCCACGCTTGCAGTGTTCACCCCTGCACAAGCGGCACCGGGACTCGCTGCACATTTGGCACTGTTCGCAATCAGGGCATTTTTCTTTCTTCAGCGTCTGGGGCACGTCCGGACCTCTCCCCCTTGTCAACTACGGGGTGGGCTCTACCGCCCTCTCCTCCAGAGGCGGAGAAGCCACAAGAGCAGAGGGAGGTCTTACACCCATGGACTCTAGGCGACCATTACTCCAGTACTCCAATACTCCAACACTCCATCCTTCTCTTACGCCGGCAGCTCCTTGGCCACTTTTCTGGCCAGCTCGCGGCAGGCATCCAGGGCTTCCTTGTCCGGCACAAACTGGACTCTCACGCCCGGGTCAACCACCTTGAACTTCATCTCTTCCATCTCCTTGGTGATCAACTTGACGGCCTCGCCGCTCCAGCCGTAGGACCCGAAGGCCGCGCCTACCTTGTTCTGAGGCTTGAGCCCTTTAAGGTAAGTCAGGATGTCGCTCACCGTTGGAAAGAGGTTGTTGTTCAGGGTGGGGGAACCCACAAGGATCGCGCCCGCATCCAGGACTTCCGTCATGATGTCGCTACGGTGCGAGGTGCGAAGATGCATGGGTTTGGCGTCCACCCCTTGTTGGCCGAGTTCCTCAACAATGGCCTCTGCCATGGTCTGGGTGCTGTGCCACATGGTGTCGTAGATCACCAGGGCTTTTCGCTTCGGCTTTTGCTCGCTCCACTCCACGTAGGCTTTCACAATCTTCATGGGATCTTTTCGCCACATAACGCCGTGGTCGGGGAGAATCATGTCGATCGGCAGCCCCATGGACTGTACCTTTTGCACCAGTTTCAGGATGAGAGGAGCATAGAGCAGCAGGATGTTGGCGAAGTACTTCTTTGCATGAGGCATGATGGCGTCGCCCATTTCGTCGTCGAACCTCTCCAAGCCGGCGTAGTGCTGCCCGAAGCCGTCACTGGAAAAAAGGATCTTGTCTTCTTTGGCATAGGTGAACATGCTGTCCGGCCAATGAACCATTCGAGTCTCCATGAAGACCAGGTTCCTCTTCCCCAGGTTGAGCTGGCCGCCGTCTTCCACGGGTTTGTAATTCCACTTCTGCTGAAAATGCTTGGTCAGATTCTTGTGGCCCGCCTTGGAGCAGTACACGGGTTTGTCTTCCCCGATGCGGTGCATCACTCTTGCGAGTCCGCCGGAATGGTCCATCTCCGTGTGATAGCTGATGACATAATCAATTTTCTTCGGATCCACGATCTGGCTGATCCGCTCGATCAGTTCATCGGCGAACTCCTTCTTGACCGCATCCACCAGGGTGATCTTCTCATCCATGATCAGAAACGAATTGTACGTCGTCCCCTGCTTGGTGGAATACCCGTGAAAGTCTCTGATATTCCAGTCAATCGCGCCAACCCAGTAGATTCCTTTTGCAATCTCTAACGGCTTCATAAGCAGCTTCCTCCATTGGATACAGTCGTTTGTAACAGTTTAGCTATTTGAAATAAAAACAGAAAAAGGCCATGGGGGGGCCCTCTAAAAACAGAACAACGAAGACGCCACACCTCCATGGCAAGCTCTAGGCCATGGGTGAGGCGGGCGGAGGGCTACTGGGGAACTCGCCATGCAATACCCCGCTCGCAGGTGCCGGTGACGCCTCGCCGCCCGCCTTCGCTGCCCCTCTTCTGCGGAGTCTTTCCCGCACACTCTTCGTTTTCTGTTTTTAGAGGGACCCCCATAGCCTGAGCCATCCATTTCAAATAGCTAAACTGTTACAGTCGTTCTAGCTTTTGCAGACCTAGCCACTGGCATCTTGATGACAAAGGTCGTTCCTTTTCCTTTTTCGCTTGTGAAACTCAAGGAAGTCCCCGGATGATCCTCGATGATTCTTTTGCAGATGCTCAGCCCGAGCCCAGTTCCCTGCTTCTTGGTCGTGTAAAAAGGAGAGAATATTTCCCCCTTTTCTTCTTCAGGTATTCCCACACCTTCATCAGATATACTAATCTTCACAAGGCCTTGCTTCAACCCTGAGGCAAAAGAAATTTTCCCTCCCTGAACCATGGCTTCCAGCGCGTTTTTGGCCAGATTCAGCAGGACCTGTTCGAGCTTGGCTCTGTCGCCCTGGACGTAAATCTCTTCCGGATCCGCGTCGAACTCAAGACGGATGCCGCGTTTCTCGCAGTCTTGCCGGATGAAGTCATGAACGTGCTTGAGCAGTGCATTCACACCGAACTCCTGCAACTCCGGGGCCCGGGGCAGATAGAACTCCCTCATCTCCTTGAGGAGGTTCTCGAGTCTTTGGACTTCGTTGACAATGATGTTGAGCTTGGTGAGGCTTTTATTATCACGGCTTTCTTTGGCCAGCTGCCGGGCAAACCCGCCGATCATCATGAGGGGGTTCTTGATCTCGTGGCTGATCTCTGCAACCACCTGGCCGAGCGCAGCCAGCCGCTCGGCTCGATTCATCCGCTCCTGAAGAGCCTTGGTCTCAGTGAGATCCCGGACAATGGCCGTAAAATAAAGCGCACCGTCCGAACGGGAGATGGAAAAGGAGATGTCCGCCGGAAAGGTCTCGCCGCTCTTGCGGAGAGCCATGATTTCCGTGTGGTGACCGATTCGCCGGGGCACGCCCGTTTCAATGTACCGGGCCACGGCTGTGTGGTGATCCAGGCTGCACTTGGGCGACATGATCACATCGAGATCCCGGCCCAGGACCTCGTCCCTCGAATAGCCGAAGATCTTTTCCGCCGCCTTGTTGAAAAAAAGAACTTTCTGGTTCCGGTCGATGGTGACAAAGGCTTCGTTGGTGTTTTCAACCGCACCCTTCAGGACAGCAAGCTCGCCAATATCGTCCCTGACTTCCATTTCCGGTGTCATGCCCGCAGAGGGATTAAGGAATGTAAAGGGGAGGGAAGGCCAGCCTTCCCTCCCCCGGAACAGATGAATAACGAGAGCGATTAGGCGGCTTCGAGCTTCTGTCTTGCCGCCATGTCCATAAGCACCCTCTCTTTTCCCTTGTCCAGTCCGAGGGCTTTCCTCTTCTTATTGATATGGTCGATCATCATCTGGGCCATTTCATAAGGATCGATAGCAAACCCCCACTTGCCGAAGCCCATCCCTTCGAGGCCGTCGAAAAGGAGCTTGTGGAACTTGGTCCCCTCCACGATGGGATAGGTCACTCCGAAAACCGTGAACACGCCCGAGGCCACAAAATACTGACCGATGGAAATAGCCTTTTCACTCATCCACTCCGGAGCCGCACCGGCCACCGGCAAATCCGCGATGCTGTTGCCCAGTCCGCCGACCCGCACCATTTCGGAACAGGCGATGAGAATGCGGCTGTTGTCCACGCAGGATCCCAGCCCGAGAACCGGCGGCATGCCCACGGTCTCGCAGACCTCTTTCAATCCAGGTCCCGCCAGGTGCGCCGCCTCAGGAGTGTACAAGCCTGCTTTGGCCAGCGCGATCTGGGAACATCCGGTCTGAACCACCAGCACGTCGTTCTTGATCAGTTCTTTAACCAGCTCCACGTGGACCCAGTCCTGCTTCACCCTTGCCCAGCATGTAGTTGATGTACTCGTGGGAGAAGCCGTGAATGCCCATGCTCTTGATGTTCGGGATTTCCACCGGCATCTTGCGGTTCTTGAAACGGACGATGGCGTTTTCAACAATGGCGTCCGTGCACTCCCTCGGCTTGTGCTCTACGAATTCAATGTGCTCCACCCCTTCAATGTGGCAGCGCGGATTGGTGGTGAATAGCTTGGTGCCGTAGCACTCTGCAACCTTGGCCAGCCCCTGCTTGATGCACTGCACGTCCACGCCCATGGCATCCACTGCCCCGGTCACCAGAATCGCCTCGGTGGACATAAAGTTACCCGCGTGCGGTACGCCGTGTCTTGATAGCATCTCCGCTCCAGAGCAGCACATGCCGACTAGGTTAATGCCTTTGGCGCCGGCCTCTTTTGCGGCCTGGATCAGACTCGGATCATTCACGGAATCCAACACGGATTCAAAAAGATTGGGCTCATGGCCGTGAATGATGATG
>JALOPA010000610.1 GCA_025454125.1 Thermodesulfobacteriota bacterium | reverse complement strand
TGGACCTGACGGCAAGAGATATTGTCGAGCTTACCGTTTCAATCCACGCCCCCGCGCGGGGGGCGACTGCGCAGCATTTATCCCATCGATAACATTAAGATTTCAGATAGCGATCCGCGAACCTCATGAAAGATCGTAACCTATTGCTCTGTGGAGACCGCATCATCCGCAAGTGCGTTGCGATTTCAACATGTTGAACCTCCGCGAACCTCCCGGTGGAATCATGTTCGCTTGAGGTTCGCGCAGCTTCAAACGATCAATGGCCCCTCCTGATCGAAGGTGGGCTTTGCCCCAACATGCTCAACGCGCTTCTGCCAGTTGGCGCCAAGGAAATAGTAACGGAGGCTGTCCTGGCTTGGGTCGATGGTTTCCTCCAACCGATGCTTGAATCGCGTCCATTGAGCAGGATCCACAAGGCACTCGAAAACCGAGTACTGAACCCTTTGGCCATAGTTCTTGCAAATCTTGGCCACTCGTCTCAGTCGGCGCTGCCCCTCGCTGTCCGAAGTCGCCACATCATAGCTGACGAGCACCATCATGGCTCATCACCTCCAAACGAATGGCGGATAGCCATCCAGGTCGCCCCTCAAATGACGGGCGAGAAGCAAGGCCTGCAAGTGAAAGAGAATTCCGACGGCCGCCTTCTCCCCGAGAAACGGGTGCAGGATTTCGTCCTGCTTGCGTTTCTGATATGCGACGATCACCTCCTTTCGTGTATCGTCCGTCATCCTGACGGCGCCGGTGTCCGACTTGCTGAACCCGCCGGCTTTGACCTGTGCGAGATTGATGAGAGACAAAACCAGCCTGTCTGTCAGAAACGGACGGAACTCCTCCATGAGATCCAGGGCGAGCCCCGGCCTGCCTGGGCGATCGCGGTGGAGGAAGCCCACCGCAGGGTCCAGACCCACTCCTTCCAGGGCGGATCGAACATCATGAAGCAGCAAAGTGTACATGAAGGAGAGCAGGCAATTGACATTGTCCAAAGGCGGACGCCGATTCCTCCCGGCAAAACGAAATGCATCCTTCTGGCTGGTGATCAAGTGATCGAACACTCCAAAATAGCATCGGGCCGTATCCCCTTCGATTCCCCTTAAGGCATCCAAGGACTCCGTCTTCTCCAGGCGTCTGAGGGAGCTGCCAAGCTGAGCCACCGCCTGCTCGACGACGGGTTGAGCGATCTTGTCTCCATGATCCCTCAGTGCCCTTTGAAGGACTGTTCGTGCATTGGCGATCTTGCCCACCAGGAAGTACCTGGCCATGGCGGCTGAAAACCGTGCTTCGTCGGCTCGCCGGTATTGCTCGCGACGCAGGAGCACGTTTCCGGATACCGCCCCTTCCACCCTGGCCATGAACCTGCCGTTCTCCGTGAGGAAGCTCAGGCCCACATTGTTTTCGGCGCAAAACCCCATGAGAAACGGGCTGCACATGACCCGGCCGAAGCAGACAATGCCGCCGATGGTGTGAACCGGCACTTGAAGCCGTTTCTCACTCCCCACAGATACCATCACCGTTTCACCTTCCTTGGAGAGGTAAGCTCCCTGGGTCGTCACGTAGAGCGTATTCAACAGCTTCTTCATCGTACCGGCCTCATCGGTTCACTCGTTTCGGGAAGCAAGACCATCCAGACCCGCTCGACTTTCATGGCAGTATGTCCTGCCTGCCGGTTGTTTCTCACTCTCCAATGACCCCCTTGATGTATCCGGCTACTCGAAGGCGACCATCCGTCACTCTGGGCAGACAGAAAGAGAGGAACGAACAGGAGTCGCACTTTTCATCGTAGATCGCGGCCGGTGTTTGCCTGGAATTGATGAGTCGGTGGAGCCTCTGTGCTGCATCCTCGGTTTGCCGGCGCAACTGGTCGTCGAAAACCACATCCACCCGTCTCCGAGTCTTGCCATAAAAGAGTGCGCCCTTTCGCACGGATGTGCTGAGCATCTCTTCGAGGCATATCGCCTGGGCGCAAAGCTGCACTTTGTCCCAGACTTCCTTTTTCGGTCGCCCCCGCTTGTATTCCACCGGAAAAGGACGCCAGATGACTGAACCTCCATCACCCTGCTCCCGATGAAACTCCACCACGTCCGCTTTGCCCGAGAGCCCCAAACGCAGGGAATGCAGAGACACCCCCGAGGCAATACGCAGATCCCCCCGCGATTCGCTACGGCCTGAATCCACGCGCTCGTGCATGATTCGTCCCTCGGCCGTATACAGATTCTCGATCCACACTTGCTCGAGGTGGATCAGGGCGCACTGGCGCTCGCAGAAAAGCAGGTGCTGCAGAGCCGAGAGAGGGAGGAGGTCTTCTTCATTGTACATCGAGATCCTTCTCCATGCTCACTCCACTCGGAATGGAGGCCGTGTCCACCTTAACCACATAATCGGAAAATGATCTGGCGGGGCCATGAGCCTCATGGACCCGCTCCACCTGAACCAGCTCAAAGAGCTTGTGGGCGGGTGCTTTGCCCATTTTTGAATCATGCTTGAAGACGACCAGCCGTCGAGTGGCCATCTGCCCGCGCGCTGCCGAACGATCATGCTCAAACATGTTTGCCAGTGCTTCCCAGAATAGTTGCAGGTCTTCTTCTGAAAAGCCGGTTTGTTCCGCGAGAGGTGCCGATACAAAGCCATGACAACGGTAAAGGGCATAGGGAACCGTGAATTTACGGCCCATGGTCCGGTTGTCGCCTTGCTGCTTTTCAGCTTCGGCCTCCGTGGCGACGGCCATGCGCGTGATGCTGTGCTCGAGAGGAACGATGGGATCCACACTGCGTGAAAAAGTCAGCTGCACTGGACCTCTGACCTGCCCGGCGTTCTTTCCGGTGGACATGACTGCCCCAAAGGTGCGAACATCATAGTAATTCTTGCACATGTACTGCCTCGCGGCCTCGGTCTTCTCTCCTTTCTCCTTTTCCTTGACCTCTTCGATTTCGTGGGCTTCGTCGATGAGGTTGTTCAAGACAGCCTT
>JALOPA010000609.1 GCA_025454125.1 Thermodesulfobacteriota bacterium | reverse complement strand
GCTCGGAGTTCCAGGCCTTCTGCGACAATCCCGCCTATCGATCAGGGACAAAGGATATCCCTATATCCTGAGGGCGCCGGACAAAGGAGGGCTATTGCTCCTTTACGGACGGAACGGTCATTTGTGCTCTGAGGTCTCCTGGTTTGAATCCTTCAGAAAAAGCACTATATTGTCTAACTAAACTCGTTCAGAAAGGGAAAGTGGAGACCATGAACCGAAGGGAATTTCTCAAGAGATCCGCTCGATACGCAGCAGTCGGTGCAGCGAGTGTCACCCTGCCGGCTATGATTGAGCGCGTTTATGCTGCGGATCAGGAGCCTCAAATCGTCGTGGCCAACGGAGGACCGGGACCCGCTACAAGAGCCGCGGTCAGTGCTTTCGGAGGAATGGGACGCTTTGTCAAGAAGGGCGACAAGGTGGTGATCAAGCCGAACATGAGCTTTCCCAATCCGCCGGACTGGGGAAGCACGACTCATCCGGATGTGGTGAGAGAGCTCACCGCGATGTGCGTGGCTGCGGGAGCATCCTCTGTGCTGGTTCTGGACAACCCCCTCCGAAGCGCAGAGCTCTGCCTGGTTCGCTCCGGCGTTAGAAAAGCCTGTGAGGACTTGCCGCAGACTCAGGTTCAGGGTCCGACGAACAAAAGCTTTTATGAAGAAGTCAAGATCCCGGAAGGTAAGGCGCTGACTTCGACCATGGTCATGAAGAAAGTGCTGGAAGCCAATGTGCTGATTGCCGCCCCGGTGGCCAAGTCGCACAGTGCCACAGGGGTGAGCATGGCGTTGAAAGGGATGATGGGGCTGATCTATGATCGGAAGGACTTTCACCTGAACCTGGACATCGACGTGGCGGTGGTGGACC
Source organism: Thermodesulfobacteriota bacterium (assembly GCA_025454125.1). Next base: position 2,107 of record JALOPA010000609.1, on the reverse strand, counting down.
TCTGCACCATTCTCAAACCCAAGCTGACGGTCATCGACGCCTCGCGCATCCTCTCGGAAGGAGGGCCGAGCGGGCCGGGCAAGGTGATTCCCCTGAACAAGATCATCGCGTCCAGGGACATGGTCGCTGCCGATTCCATGGCCGTGGAGCTGGGAACCTGGTACGGCCGCAGGTTCAAGAGCCACCAGGTCAAGCACATTCAGATCGCCGCTCAGAGGGGCCTCGGCAACATGGACATTGCCTCTCAGACGGTCAAAGAGGTCAGCGCCTGATGAGGTTCCAACGCCTCCTGCAATTGCCTCTTTTCCTCCTGTTCCTACTCCTTCTTTGGCTTGCAGCCTATCCTCTTCCCGCTTGGTTCGAAGTGGATCTGTTTCTTCGCCTGGATCCCTTGATCTCCCTGGGGTCCATGGCGGTGGCCCGTGAGTTTATCCCCAAAACCGCCTGGGCGATCGTGGTTCTGGGGCTGGCCCTTTTGCTGGGCCGTGTTTTCTGCGGTTATGTCTGCCCCATGGGCGCCACGATCGACTTCTGGGATTGGGTCATTGGCAAGAGGGGGAAGACCAAAAACGAAAACAGCTTTGAGGGGGCAGGCCGGTTCAGAAGTTTCAAGTATCTCATTCTCATTGCCCTTGCAGGCTCCGCGCTAGTGGGCATCTCGTGGATCTTTCTTTTTTCGCCTCTGTCTCTCATGACGCGGTTTTACTCCTTTGTGGTGTACCCCATCGCCCGGATGATCGCGAACCTCTTTCTCGACCTGTTGCGTCCCGTGCTTCCTTCTGTAGGCCTTGAGAGCCTCTCCTACGTGCGCTACGACATCCCTCTCTTCAATACGAACCTTTTTGTGGCGTCCCTCGTCCTGGGTCTCCTGCTGCTCGGCATGATCCGGCCCCGTTTCTGGTGCCGCAACCTCTGCCCGGCAGGAGCCCTGTTCGCGATCGTCTCTCTGAAGCCTCTTTTCAGAAGAACGGTTTCCGAGAAGTGCACGAGCTGCGGCCGGTGCGTGCGGGCTTGCCCCATGGGCGCCATTGCCGAAGATTTCGGGAGGACGGCCCATTCGGAGTGCATCACCTGCCTCAAGTGCCAGGAGGTTTGTCCTGAGAAAGCGATCGCCTTCAAAGCGGGCGTGAAGGTGCCCCGTCTGTCGCCGGAACTGAACCCGGGACGGCGCAGGGTCCTGGGAGCAGGGGCCACGGGGCTGGCCGCCGCCGCTCTGACCATGACCCACCTCGACCATCTCCACAGCGGCGAAACTCCGAGGGCCTTGCGGTCTGCCGGTCTGATCCGGCCGCCCGGAGCCCTTCCTGAAACCGAGTTCCAGGCGCGGTGCGTGCGGTGCGGGGAGTGTATGAAGGGGTGTCTTACCAACACGCTCCAGCCGGTCTGGTTTGAAGCCGGGCTCTCAGGGCTCTGGACCCCGAAGATCACCGCAAGGCTGGCTGGATGTGAGCAGGGGTGCAACCTCTGCGGCCAGGTCTGCCCGACGGCCGCGATCAGACCCCTCAGTCTCGAGGAGAAGTCCTTTGCCAAAGTGGGCACAGCCCGAATCGACAAGACCCGATGCATCGCTTGGGAGCAGGACAAGAAGTGCCTCATCTGCGACGAGATATGCCCGTACAATGCGATCGTCTCCCAGTTCATGGCTGGACACTCCGTCACCGTGCCGGTGATCGATGAGGACAAGTGCAACGGCTGTGGGTACTGCGAGTGCAAATGTCCGGTGACAGGTGCATCGGCGATCATCGTCGAGCCTCTGGGAGAGCTGCGGCTCGCTTCAGGATCTTACAAAGAAAAGGCCAGGGAGCTGGGCCTCGTGTTTCATGCGAAGGACAAGGTCGAAGATCAGACGATCCTCAACAGGGATCAGAGAGAAGGAAAGGAATCGCCCGCAGCCCCGGCCGGGAAGGAGGAGAAGAAGCTCCCAACGGGATTCGTCACGAATTGACAGGTTGGTGAAAAAGAATATGTTTTCAGCAACCTGCTGGAAAAGAAAAAGCAGGAGGAGTCGCTCCCCCTGCTTTATGGATCGAGGCTGTCTTCGAATCGACTAGTCGGCTTTGACGTACTTGAAGGAAACCGTGAGTCTCGCCCGATAGGCTGTGACTTT
>JALOPA010000608.1 GCA_025454125.1 Thermodesulfobacteriota bacterium | reverse complement strand
GAAAGGGAAATCTCCCTTTCGTGCTTTTGTGACGGCTCTTGGATTTTGCTTTTGCTGATCACTGGTCACTGATGACTGACCACTGACTTTATTCTGTCTTCTGTCTCCTGTATTCCCCCCTTACTTTTGCTGCACCGGCACTTCTTCATAGCCGGAACACATGGCCCTGATGTGGGCGGTCAGGGAGTGACCGGTGGTGGTCATGTACACGTGGACCACCAGGAAAACGAGGAGGGCAAAGGCTCCTGCCATGTGCAAGAAGGCGATCGTGCTCAGTTTGAGCGCCGTGATCCCCATCTCCGGCCAGGAGTTGTACATGTAGTAGAGCAACCCTGTCACCATCTGATAGGGAATCAGGAACACGGAAATAGAAAGATACGTCAGCCTCTGGAGGGGATTGTGCTTGACCCTCTCGCTCTTGGGAACCGGATGAGGCTCTCCCCTGAAGATTCCAACGGCGTAGTAGAGCATCACCTTGAAGAGCATTTTGGTGGTGGGAATGTAGTACTTCCACTGACCGGTCGTCAGGTGCCAGAAGATAATGAAGGCATAGAGAACCAGCCATGCGATCCCCAGAAAATTGTGCCACTCCACAGCCCTTTTGAATCCGAAGAGGCTGTACCCGGTGTGAATCTCGTATCCGGTCAGGCCAAGCAGAACCACAAAGGCCGCCTGAACCCAGTGCCAGAAGCGCTCAAACCTTGTGTAGAGGTAGATCCTCTCAAAGGAGCACTCATCATTCGTCATCACGTTGCTCATTTTCCTTCTCCCTTCTTTTGCGGCTCACCAAACGGCCGGCGCCATGGCCCAGAACGGCGATCAGCGCCACAATCACACTTCCCCAGCCGATCACGTTCAGGACCCTGTTGCCGTCCCTGCCGGGCATGTAGAACCCGGCGAGATTGGCCAGTCGGCCGTTTCTGGAGTGACACTCCGTACAGGACAAGCTTTTCTCTTTCGGGGCGACCATGTGGGTCGTCTGGAACATGTACTCGGTCTGAGCAAAATCGAATTCCCCGCTGAAGGGGAGGCCCGCATAGTCCATGCCCTTGGTGATGGCCGTCTTCCAGTCGTAGTCCCCCCAGTAGGCACCCGAACCCTTGGGACCAAAAAGCTTCGGGACGGCTATGGTCTTGTGGACCCTGTCGTAGGGCTGTTTCCCCTTGTGGATCTTGAAGGGATAAATCCGCGCATTCGGGTCATTGTAGTCCCCCACAGGGTAATTCAGCCGGGTCACCTGCGCGGGATCGATCTTGTCGGTGAGCAGCACGTTTTTCACGATGCCGTTGTACCAGAGGTATTCCGGCTTCACGTTTTTCTCCCAGATGAATTCGCCCTTCATGCCGTCATAGACCGGCCGGCCGTCCTTCATCTTCTTGATCGGCTTTCCGTCCTTAAGCTCGCCGGCCTTGGACCAGTCCCACATCATTTTCGTGGAATTGACCCTTGCGAACTCGGGGATGTGGCAGGTCTGGCACGCTACCTTATCGGTATGATCATTCGCCTTGACGCCGGGTTTATGCGGTTTTTCGCTGTGGCAAGAGATGCAGGTGATCCGCGTGATAATGTCGGACTGCAGAAGGGTTCGCTTGTCTTCCGTGGCGGGCGTCTTATAACACCGGCCTGAAATCGAATGCTTCTCGGTCGTGTGGCACCGGGTGCAGTTGAAATTCTCCCCCTCCATGGCCATGTGCACATCCAGGGCCCGGTTGGGCTTGAACATGGAAGAATCGAGATCGCCGTGCTTCACCCCTTCTCCCCCGCCACCAAAGAAGTGGCAAGTGCCGCAATTCCTTCTGGTGGGGCGGCCCACGCTCTGCGCCACCTTGTTCCACTCCGGCGGGTTGTAGGTCTTGTTTTCCGCCGGGAAGAGGGTCGGCTGCGCTGCGGGATTCCCAGCCCCTGCCGGAAACTTTTCGTAGGTTCCGGTCTGTTCATGGCAGATGAGGCAGTCGATCTTTTCCTGTGCCGTCAGATCAAAGGTTTTGTCCTTCCAGCCATAGCCTGCGTGACAGGAGGTGCAGCGCGGTTCATTGGAGAGGACCGAGACGCAATAGTTGTTCACCACCATTCCTGCCTTCCCCAGCTTTCCTTCTTTATCCATGGGGCATATCCATCGCCAGTGGATCGTCTTTTGGAATTGCTGACCCGCCTCGGTGTGGCAGCTCAGGCAGGCTTTGGTCACCTCAGGCCCGCTCTTGAACTCCTGCTTGAGAACGTCAAACTTGGAATGGTCCGCCGTGACATTCTTGGCATGGCTTGTGCCGTACTCCTCTCCGGGTGCCGGCTTCTTATCCGGGGTCGCTGCTCCGGAAAGGCTCGGGCTCAAGTTGAGGGTGGCAGCCAGCAGGAGCACCAGAAACCATCGCATCCATCTTGAATTCATCCTTACTCCCATGTCTCTTTCCCCTGTTCCAGTTTTATGATCAGTCACCACGATCACCCTTTGCGGATGGAGATGCGAAAGCACTCTCCCTCCTTAGTGAATGATTCCAGGCTATCCTGGGACTGTTTCAGAATCATGGAAAGGCTCTCAACCACTTCCTCATCCTGAACCATGATTTCGAGCACCTCTCCCGGATTGAGACGGGACAGAGCACTCTTGCACTTCAACAAACAGATGGGCGAAACAACTCCGATTAGATCCAGTGTTGAAGCCATTTCCATGCAGAGTCCCTACAAAACAATGTAATGGGTTTTGCAAACCCTGTGCCCGACAATTTGGATGGATTCCCCTTTCGCAACTCACTGTTATCTCTTTTGAACTAGAAATGGAGCTTGACGCAGTCTACCAGGAGTGTTTAAAATGCTTAAACAGGTGATTAAACAGGCGGGCATGACATGAACGCTCACGAGATCAACCGTTATCTAAAGGACATCATCGGCACCATGAACGAAGGGCTGCTGCTTGTCGCACCCGATGGAACCATGCTCATGGTGAACAAGGCCTTTGAGGAACTGACGGGCTAC
>JALOPA010000607.1 GCA_025454125.1 Thermodesulfobacteriota bacterium | reverse complement strand
TCCCCAGCAGGCAATACCCTGAGGCGGCCGGAGAGTTCTCCGGAGAACAATTCGTCCTTGTCTCTCACGTTGCGGTGGAGCGCGAGCTGACCGGCAAGCCTTATTGTCCCAGGTCTATATTCGAGATGAATGGGATTCTGAATCGACGAAAAGCGGCCGTCGAACGCGGGCACGGTCTTGCTCGAAAGCTCCTCCTGTATGGGCGGGATGGTTTCCGCACAGGCGCCGACAAACAAGAAGATCAGCAGAACGCAAAAGGCTCTATGGATCATGGATACCTCCAAAGGCGACAGTTTCAGGACAGGCGACATGGAGGGAAAACTACCGCAATTCAACGGCCGGATCAATCCTTGCTTTTCGCCCTTCGAATCTGCGTGCTCTGAGGCCTCTTTTGTCCTCCGGCCGAGGTATGGTATGAAGAAAAAGAGGCTTGCCCGTGCAGTATCCTCGTTGAAAACAGGAGGTGAAGACCATGACGCCCTTGGCCTTGGAGGAGAATGAGGTTCTTTTTGGGGCCGATCCGCTGGAGGGGATCGTGGCGGTCGAACCCTCAGGGGACAGAAGCATGCGCCTTTTTCTGCGGCACGGGAAAAGGCTGGTCGTCCAGGAAGAGCCGTTCATCTCTTTCATCCTGGTGGAAGATGAAACGCTCATGAAGGGTTTCAAGCGTCCGTACAAGGCCGAGCCTCTCTCGGGAGCCAACGAGTACAAGGTGCTGGTGTTCTTCGAGGGATGGGACCTCTGCCAAAAGGCGAGGGATCATCTTCAAAAGAGAACCGGGGAGAGCACTTCATCGCCTCAGGCCCCCTACCTTTATATTTCCGATCCGGTCCACCAGTTCCTGCTCCTCAGCGGCAAAACGCTTTTCAAAGGGCTTGCTTTCGAAGGCGTTCACCGGCTGGCTCTCGACATTGAAACCGCCTGCGCTCCCGGATTTGAATTCTCCAACCCTGAACGAGAGGAGGACCGGATTCTCTCCATCGCCCTGATGAACAACCAGGGCCATTCCGAAGGGATCTTCGGAAAGGACATGGGAGAGAAGGAGATGCTTCTCGCCCTCAACGAGGCGATCACCCGGCTCGACCCGGACGTGATCGAAGGACACAACCTCTTCAACTTTGACCTCGAGTACCTCAGGGCAAGGGCCAGGAGGCACGGGGTTCCTCTCACCTGGGGCAGGGATGGCAGCACGCCCCGTGTCCGGCGGTCCCGGTTCACGGTGGCGGAGAGGATCATCGACTTCACCCGAATGGACATTTCCGGCAGGCAGGTGGTCGACACGTTCTTCCTGCTCCAGTACTACGATGTCACGGCGCGGGAGATGGAAAGCTACGGCCTGAAAGCGGCGGCTCAGCACTTTGGCCTTGCAGAGGAAGGCCGGACCTACATCGAAGGGAAGGATATCCAGTGGTTCTTTGACCATGACCCGGAATCGCTCAAGAAATACAACCTCGAAGATGTGAAGGAAACCCTCGCCCTCTCGGAATTGCTGGGCTACCCCTTCTTTCTTCAGGCCCGTATCTTCCCCTATTCCTATCAGAACATTTTCGTCCGAGGCAACGCCACCAAGATCAATGCTCTTTTCCTGAGGGAGTACTTGAGACAAAGGGCTTCGGTTCCCAAGCCGAAGGGGGGAGGAGAGTTCGAAGGGGGCTACACCGACGTGTTTGTGACAGGGGTGGTTCACCGTGTGGTGCACTGCGACGTGGCTTCCCTCTATCCGTCGATCCTGCTCTCTTACAACCTCAAGCCTGCGGGCGATACGCTCGATGTGTTTCTTCCCCTGCTTCGTGAGCTGAGGGAGTTCCGCCTTGAAGCAAAAGGCCAGGCCAGAGCGGCAGAAACCCCGCATGAACGTGACTATTACGAGGCGTTGCAGCAGACCTTCAAGATCCTGATCAATTCTTTTTACGGGTATCTCGGGACGACCCTCCATCATTTCGCGGACCAGGCTCTGGCCGCAGAGGTCACCCGCAAGGGAAGAGAGATCATTCACCAGATGATCGGGTGGCTCAGAAAAGAAGGGGCGACCCCAGTGGAGATCGACACAGACGGCATTTACTTTGTCCCGCCGGAGGCCGTGAAAACGGAAAAGCAGGAAAAGGACCTGGTGGGACGCCTCAACGAGAGCCTGGCCGAAGGGATCGAAGTCAGCATGGACGGCCGGTATCAGGCCATGTTTTCCTACAAGAAGAAGAACTATGCCCTCTTGGACTGGAAAGGCGAACTCATGATCAAAGGAAGCGCCCTCCGCTCAAGAGGCATGGAGAAATACCTAAGGGAATTCCTCTCCGACATGATTCGCCTGCTCCTGGAAGGGAGGGCAGGGGAGATCGAAGCCTTGGTGAAAACCAACATGGACAAGATCGAACACCATCAAGTGCCCATTGCCTGGTTGGCGAAAACAGAGGCTCTCAGTGAATCCACGGACATTTACAGGGAAAAAGTGAAGGAAGGGAAAAGAAATCCTGCCGCCCTCTATGAACTGGCCCTGGCATCAGGGCGGGCGTACCGGTCCGGCGACCAGCTTTCCTACTATGTGACAGGGGAGACCAAGAAGCTGAAGGTCTACGAAAACAGCAAGCTGGCTTCCCTGTATGATCCCCTGAGCCCGGACGAAAACGTTCTCTACTACCAGGACAAGCTGCTCGTTTTCGTCGAGAGGTATAAGGAGTTTCTGCCCGAAAAAGAGTCAAGCGCGCCGCAAGCACTGGGTAGGGGCAAGAAACTGCGGCGTTCTCGAAGCTGAACCCGTTGTGCCCATGAGAAATTCCTTGACACGAAAATCGTGTAACACTATCCTAGTGATATGAAAAATGTGACCATCACTGTGGAAGAAGAGGTTGTGCGCTGGGCACGAATCAGGGCTGCCGAAGAGGAGACCAGTCTGTCTCGTTTGGTGGGGGAGATGCTTAAGGAAAAAATGCAAGAACAAAAGACCTACCACACCGCCATGAAGAGGTATCTGTCGCAGGCTCCCAGG
>JALOPA010000606.1 GCA_025454125.1 Thermodesulfobacteriota bacterium | reverse complement strand
CGGCACCATCATCATCTGCACCCCCGCTCCCGAAGGGGTGAGCCCTGTGCACACGGAACTGCTCGACTTCACCTCCTGGCCTTCGGACAAGATCAAAGCCGCCTATCGTCGCGGAGAGCTCAAGAATGGCGTCGCTTCCGCGCTGGCCGTGGCCTGGGCCATGGTGCGAGAGAGAGCATCGGTCATTACCTTCTCCCCCGGAATTCCGCCTGAGCACAAGGCAAAGCTCGGCCACACCCATGCCCCCAGTCTAGAATGGGCCATCGAGGAAGCCCTGAGACGACAAGGCCCTTCTGCCCGTCTCACCGTGCTCACCCACGCGCCCGAACTGCTTCCCATAGGCCCGGAGGCCGGCAAGGGAGCTTCATGCTGAGGGTTGCCGTCATCGCAGACGATCTCACAGGCGCTGCAGACACAGGAATCCAGTTCTGCAGGGCTGAGGCGCCGACCTATCTTGTCGGAGTGGAACACGTTCAATCCTTCCCGTTTCCGGAATCGCCTCACTCTCTTTCTCTTTTCACCAACACGCGCCATCTGCACCCCACTCTGGCGAGTGAAGCGATCAAGACAGTGGCCCCCGGGATAAAAGCCCTCAGGCCTCTTCACCTTTACAAGAAAATCGACTCCTGCCTTAGAGGCAACATCGGCGCTGAACTGGATGTCCTTACAGAGACCCTGGAATTCGACGCGAGCTTTGTCACACCGGCGCTGCCTGTCCAGGGCCGAGCGGTTCTCCACGATGTGCATTATCTCCGAGGGGTTCCCCTCGCCGAAACAGAAATGGCTCGGGACCCCGTATCACCGGTGACGGAATCGCGCGCCTCCGTTGTTCTCGGGCATCAGAGCCGCTATGCTATAGCCCACGTTGATCTTGAAATCCTGGAGGGGCCTTTTGAATCGCTTGTCGACCATGTCCGGCGATTGCTCCGGCAGGGCGCCAAACATATCGTCTTCGATGCGGCGAGCCAGCGCCACCTCGACCGGATAGCGGATCTTGCGGTGAGGCACTTTTCCAAGTGCCTCCTGGTCGGATCCGCGGGATTGGCCTCCAGCCTCTCTCCGCTTCTTTTTCCCGAGCCAGCCGGAACCCGAACTCTGCTGAAACCGGTGGGGAGACGGATCCTCTTTGTCTGTGGATCCGCTTCCGAAATTCTCGAGGCCCAGGTCCAGGAACTCTTGCGAGCCTTCTCCTGCGCATCCTACGTTCTCGACTCACGGGACATGGGATCCGCACAGAGGAGAGCGTGGGTTTCGAAAGTGGCCCAAGCGGCCGCCGCCAGTCTGGTTTCAGGAGCCGTAGTGCTCAAAATCGAGGCCCCTGGTGTTTCGCCCTCTCCGGCCAACGGGGAGGAACTCCTCGAAGGGCTTGTTGACCTTGTGCTCCCGATTATGCGCGATGTCAGACCTGACGGGATCTTTCTTTCAGGCGGGGACACCGCCTCTGCGCTCTTGAAGGCTCTGAAGGCTGAAGCCGTCCTCCTTGAGCAGGAGCTGCTTCCGGGATTTGTTCTCGGGACCTTCTGCATGGGCCCTTTTCACGGTCTTCCGGTGGTCGTCAAGCCCGGCGCCTTCGGCTCTTCCGACGCACTGGTTCGAATCTATGAAATGCTCGTTTCAGGAAAGGAACGCCCCCATGGCTCCATCCGCTAAACCTATTCTCGGCATCTCCATGGGCGATCCGGGCGGGATCGGCCCGGAAATCTGCGCCAAGGCCTTGAGCCTTGCTGAACTCTACGATTTGTGCAAACCCCTGGTGGTGGGGGATGCCGCTGTCATGGCCGACGCCGTTCGTTTCTCAAAGCTTCCCCTTGCCGTTCATCGGGTCCATGAACCGGAGAACGGGGTTTATTCCCGAGGCACCGTGGACGTACTGGATCTTGCCAACCTTCCCATGGAAAAACTCCGCCACAAGCAGGTCACCCCTGAGCAGGGCAAAGCCTCTTTTGAGTATGTGGCCAAGGTCATCGAGCTGGCCCTGGCCGGACGCATTCACGGAACGGTCACCTGCCCCATCAACAAGGCGGCTCTCAATGCCGGAGGCTATCACTTTGCAGGACATACGGAGATCTACGCAGAACTTACCAAGACTAAAGATTACGCCATGATGCTCGCCGAAGGGAATTTCCGGGTGGTCCACGTTTCCACCCACGTCTCTCTCAGGGAAGCTTGCGATCGGGTGGTCAAAGCGCGAGTCAAGCGCGTGATCGAACTCACGACGGTCGCCCTCAAGCGACTGGGAATAAGGTCCCCACGCATCGGCGTGGCAGGCCTGAACCCCCACTGCGGCGAAGGCGGCCTCTTCGGCTACGAAGACGAGCAGGAGATTCTGCCTGCTGTGAACGAGTCCCGTGCTCTAGGAATGCAAGTGGAAGGGCCTATCCCTGCGGACACGATTTTCTCCAAGATGAAGGGCGGGATGTATGACGCCGTGGTGGTCATGTATCACGACCAGGGTCACATCCCCACCAAGCTCGTGGGCTTCGAGTATGATGACAAGACCGGCACGTGGGCACAGCTCTCCGGCGTCAATGTGACGCTCGGGCTTCCCATCATCCGCACCTCCGTGGATCACGGTACGGCCTTTGGAAAGGCAGGCGAGGGCCGGGCCAATCCTCAGTCCCTGATCGAAGCGATCCGCATGGCCGCCCACCTGGCAAGCGCTCCAGCGCCCGGATAGGGGGAAAAAAAGAGGGCCCCTTATACCGGGGGCCCTCTTTAGGGTTACACGCCTTTCAAACAGGCGCTCTATTCATTTCAGTGAATTTCGATCTTCTTCACACTGCTCTCTTCTGTCTTGGGCAGAACCACCTTCAGAATACCATCCTTGTAGGTGGCGTCGATCTTGTCCCCATCCACCTTATCGGAGACTTGGAATCTCCGTTCGAAGGTTCCCGAATACCGCTCCACACAGTGGCAGCATTCTCCGTCTCTGGATTCCTTCACCTTCTCGCCTTTCACGGTCAACGTTCCCCCGGTAAAGGTG
>JALOPA010000605.1 GCA_025454125.1 Thermodesulfobacteriota bacterium | reverse complement strand
TCCCCATTATTCCAATATTCCATTGTTCCATTTCTTGACCTGGAGGTTCTATGTCTGATTTCGACTCTGTTGATCTTGAATACCTGCGGAAACGTGCCGCCCTCAAGTGGGGGCGCTGGCAAGACGACGTGATCTCCCTTTCAGTGGCCGATCTTGATTTCAAGGCTCCTGAGGAGATCAAAGAGGCGGTCATTCGGGCCGCGCGGGAGGACCGGACTCCCTATGGCCCCTATGGCGGCGATCCTGACGTGGTGGAGGTGGTCTGCGACAAACTCCGCCGGCTCAATCGAATCCCGGCGACCCCCGATCACGTGCACATGATTCCCGGGACCATGTTCGCCATTTTCATGGCCTGCTATTATTTCCTGAAGCCGGGCGACGAGGCCGTCATTTGCCCTGGCCCGGTGTATCCCCCTTTCATCCACAATGTCCGCAACGCACAAGCCGTTCCCGTATTCAACCCCCTGGATTTTCAAAACGGCCTGAGCCTCGATCTGGAGGATCTCAAACGCCGGATCACCCCAAGAACGCGACTGCTCATGGTTTCCAACCCTCACAATCCCACGGGACGGGTTTTCACAAGAAAAGAGCTGGAAGGGATCGCCGAGATTGCCCTAAAGCACGACCTCCTGATCTTCACGGACGAGTTGTATGAGGACATGCTCTTCGAGGGGGAGCACGTGTGCATCGCCTCTCTCAGCGACGACCTGTTCCGCCGAACCCTCACGGTGTTCGGTTTCAGCAAGGCCTTTGGCATTCCGGGGTATCGCATTGCCTACCTGGTGACAGGCGGAGAGTTTGCGCCTGGCCTCAAGAAGCGCATCCACGACGTGATTGTTCACACGGACACGCTCGCCCAGGCCGCGGCCAAAGCCGCGCTCACCACCGGGAGCCCTTGGATCTCCAAGCTCATGTCCCACCTCAGGGAGATGCGGGACTACGGGGCCGGGCGGCTCAACCGGATGCCGGGGATCTCCTGCCACGTGCCTCAGGCGACACCCTTTCTTCTCCCGAACATCTCGGGTTTGGGCATGACGGCAAAAGAGTTGTGCGAGTATCTCAAGGAAAAAGCAAAAGTGGTTGTCATGGACGGCGCCGAGTTCGGGCCTCCGGGCGAAAAGTACATCCGCATCAACTTCGCCACCTCCCGGGAGGTCCTGAAGGAAGGCCTCGATCGCATTGAAAAGGCGCTGAAGGACCTGAAAAGCGGTCATTGAACTTCTCCTCAGCAAGCGGTGAGGGACCTGAGCTGTCGCAAGGACCGTCACACCCGCCCTTCGACTCGGCTCAGGATAAACTCCGGCGGGTGTCCAGAGAGGCGATCACGGCCTGGATTCCCGCCGCTGCGGGAATGACTTACCCGCAGCGGCTCTGCCTTCTCCGCGCTCTATGCGAGAGAAACCTCTCTCCCTTTGGTAAAGGGGGATCAAGGGGGATTTATACGAGGGGCCTCATGGATCCCAGGATAGAGATCATCGAAGGCGACATCACCCAGCAGCAAGTCGATGCCATCGTGAACGCCGCCAACACCTCCCTGCTCGGCGGGGGCGGCGTGGACGGAGCCATTCACCGGGCTGCCGGTCCTGAACTGCTGCAGGAGACGAGAAAGATCGGAGGGTGCCCGACCGGCGAGGCGAGGGTGAGCAAAGGCTATCGTCTCCCCGCCAGGTGGGTGATCCACACGGTGGGGCCGATCTGGAGCGGGGGAAACAGGAACGAGGACGGCCTGCTCGCGAACTGCTACAGGAACTGCTTCAAGGCCGCAACGGAAAAAGGAGTGAAGACGATCGCGTTCCCCTCCATCAGCACCGGCGCTTACGGCTTTCCCCTGGAGCGGGCCACGGAAATCGCACTGAAGGAAACCAAGAAATTCCTGGCCACGGACAAGACGGTCCGCAAGGTCGTCTTCGTCTGCTTCGGCGAAAAGGTCCTCAACACTTACAACGAGGCGTCCAAAAAGATCTTCGGATAGAACACAACCACGAAAGCACGAAAGCGGGAGGCCACGAATTAAACATACCCTCTTCGTTTCGTGTTTTCCTATTTTCGTGCTTTCGTGATTAGGGTTTTTACCTTCCGCTTTTCTCCTTACCCCCTTGCCAGCCCCTGTACGCCCTCAACGGCACAATGAGCCCGAAAAAAGGAATCATGTACAGGGCCGCCACCGTGGGTTCGACAGGGGTGAAGAACTGAGAGCTGAAAACGATCACCAGCACGTTGTTCATGATCCCCAGGCAGATGACTGAAGCCACCTGATCCTCAATCGGTCTTCCCCAGGAAATGAGAATCCCTGCCACGAGGTACACGGCCGCCAGAATAAATGCCACCACCGTCGCCGACACAATCGTCATGGGCTCCTGATAAAAGAAGTTTGAGTATTTACTAAAAATCCCCATGTTGGTGACGGCGAAGATAACGAGAGAAATATAAAACTGATACCGCCTCAGCGCTTCGACCGCGATGGAGGATATCTTTTTTAGGAGTTGGGCGAGTGCAACAGGAACAAAAACAACCATCAGCAGCAGCCGCATCATGGCCCAAACGGAGAGCTCCATGGTTCGACCGCAGAGCATGTCGACCATGGGCGGGAGGGTGAAGGGAACCAGCAGGGAGCTGCAGACCACCATGACCAGCACAAGAGGGGTGTTCGCATGAAGCAAGCCGGAAATAAAGGGTGCGACAACGCCGGTCGCTATCCCGGTGAGGAGCAGCGCAGACAGGCTGTATTTGGGCCAAAACGCGGTAAACAGGAAGAAAACCGCGGCGGGCAAGAGGATCATCCTGATAAAAAGAAACACGCCGATGAGAATGCCTTTCCTGCGCAGGGTCTCGGAGATGTCCGAGAAGCTGATCGAAAGAAAGCTCAGGAACAGGAGCGACATCATGCAGTAAAGGGGAAACGGCTGAAAGACCTCGCATGCCTTCGGGAAAAAGATTCCCGCAAGCAAAGAGGAATAAATGACAATGAGCAGTATCAGATCTCTTAATCGGAACATACGGTTTCAGGGCCGGTCCTCATCCTCCTCCTTGAGGAAGATCGTGTGGTATTCCTTTTCAGATAAGTATTTTTTGAGGAGACCTCCCAGCAGGTCAAACAGCGCCTTCAGGTCCTCCTCCGATAGTCTGGCCCGGATGAGAGCCATGTGGTCGTCATCCGAGAACTTCTGAAGATACCAGGTGAGGGTGCCCTCGTCCGTGTCCCGGTCAAGACCGAATCCCACAAGACCTTCATACTCCTCGACAAACTGATGCTTGTGCTTTCCCATCCTCTTTTTCGTGCTTTCCTCCCCCGCCAAATAACCGGCGGGCAAGTTTCGTGCTTTCGTGGTTACTCTTTTCCTGCCCGCACTTCAATCAACTCGGCGACAATGCTGACGGCTATTTCTTCCGGCGTCTCCGCCCCGATATCCAACCCAATGGGCGCGTGCACTCGATCGAGGTCGGATTTCGTGAATCCCTCTTCAAGGAGTCTCTCATAAATCATGGCTTTCTTGCGGCGGCTGCCGATCATCCCGATGTACCTGGCTTTGGTCCTGAGGCATTGTTCGAGCACGGTCTTGTCATGAATGTGTCCCCGGGTCACAATGACAAGGTAGGAGGATTCGTCTACAGGGATCTTCCCAAGCACGCCCTCGAATGGAAATTGATGGACCTTCGCGGCATCCGGAAATTTCCTGGCATCGGCAAATTCGGGGCGATCGTCAACGACCTCCACCTGGAATCCCACCCGGGCTGCCAGTGGAATGATCTGGGCCGACACGTGCCCTCCGCCGAAGAGGTAGAGGACCGGATCGGACAAGACAGGCTCTACAAAAAGCTCCACGCTCCCCCCGAGATCGTCTCTTGAAATGAAAAGCCGGGGGTCTCTTTCTTTGAGCGCAAGCCGCATGTTTTTCGCTATTTCTTCTGCAATGGCTTTCATCCCGGGCAGGCTTCCGACCGGTTCAACCCCAGGCATGAGGAACAGCTTCGGGACCACATCCCTCTGCCAGCGGTCCGTGGTGACCACGGTCGCGAGGAGCCCTGCGCCGCCCCGCTTTTGGATGTCCAGGATTCTTTTGAAACATTGGATCTGTTCCTGGTGCTCTGCGGAGAGGGGCTCAAGAAAAATGTCCACATCTCCGCCGCAGATCATGTCCGTTTCGGCTACGTCCTTTCCCATGAGATTGAGGCTCAGTCTCATGGGCGAATGGCTTGCAAAAACCCTTTTCGCTGCCCCCAGCACACGCGCTTCAAGGAGCCCGCCTCCTATGGTTCCGACGTAAGACCCGTCTTGGAGGATAAGGAATTTGGTTCCCGCTCCTCTTGGACCGGAGCCCGTCAGCCTGATAATGGTCGCGAGCACAGAAGGCTCCTTC
>JALOPA010000604.1 GCA_025454125.1 Thermodesulfobacteriota bacterium | reverse complement strand
AGAAGCTGGACAAGGAACTCGCAGCGATGAGGAACTCTGAAATGTGGAGAGCAGGCGCAGCGGTGAGGGGGCTCAGACCGGAGAATAGGAAGAAGTGAGAAGAAGGTTCAAGGTGTAAGGTGCAAGGTGCACGGAAAAGAAAATCAAACAAACTGGATTCCGGCTTTCATCCGTCTCAGGCGGATTCGCCGGAATGACGACTTTTGCTGGGTTCCCGCCTTCGCGGGAACGACAGAGAAGAAGAAAAGGATTCCTTTTTCGGTCACTGAGGGATCCCAAAACCAGAAAGGCTAGGTCACATGCAGAAGACGTACAGAATAGCGGTCATTCCCGGCGACGGGACAGGGCCGGAGGTTGTAGCGGAAGGGATCAAGGCGCTCAAGGCCGTGTCGAAAAGATGCGGCGTGAACTTCGACTTCAAGGAGTTCCCCCTGGGAGGAGAGCAATATCTCAAAAAGGGGACCTTGCTGGCGGATGAGGTGATCGAAGAACTGAAAGGCACGGATGCGATCTACCTGGGCGCGATCGGCCATCCTGACGTGAAGCCCGGCATTCTCGAAAGGGACATCCTGCTGAAGATGCGCTTTGTCCTCGATCTCTACATCAACCTGAGGCCTGTGGTCCTCTATCCGGGAGTGGACACCCCGCTCAAGGACAAGGGGCCCGAGGATATCGATTTTCTGGTCGTTCGGGAGAACACGGAAGGCATGTATGCAGGAGGAGGCGGTTTCTTCAAGAAGGGTACGCCCGATGAAGTGGCCATCCAGGAGTCGGTCAACACTCGCAAGGGCGTGGAGCGATGCATCCGCTACGCCTTCGAAGTTTGCAGAAAAAGAAACAAGAAGAGGCGCCTCACCCTTTGCGGCAAAACCAATGTGCTGATCTATGAGTCCGATCTGTGGTTCAGGATTTTCCAGGAAATCGCCAGGGAGTATCCGGATGTGGAGACCAATTACCAGCATGTGGATGCGATTTGCATGTGGATGATCAAGAACCCGGAACAGTTTGACGTGATCGTCACCACCAATCTGTTCGGAGACATCATCACGGATCTGGGAGCGATCCTCCAGGGCGGCCTGGGGATTGCGGCAGGAGGAAACATTCATCCCGGGGGAGCCGCCATGTTCGAGCCCATGGGAGGGTCGGCGCCTAAGTACACCGGCCTCAACGTGATCAACCCTATGGCGGCCATTGCTGCGGCCCAGATGATGGTGGACTACCTGGGCGAGAAAGAGGCGGCCGAAGTTCTCCTGCAGGCGATGAAGGCGGTACTCAAAAACCACCTCAAGAGCCTGGAAGCGAAGAAGATGGGCTACGGCACAAAGGAGGTCGGGGATTTGGTCGTGAAGTATGTGGAAAAGGGAGAGTAAAAGGCCGGTACACGGCGCACGGTCCATGGTGCAAGAAAAACAAACGCAATCACGAAAGCACGAAAGGGGGGAAGCACGAAAAATCTCCTTTTGTTGAGGGTAGGGGCGGGCTTCAGGCCCGCCCTTTGGTTTCAATAACATGGGATGGAGAAACGATGCGCGATCTGCGGGTAGCGGCTGTCTGCATGCACTCTGAGCCGGGCGAGGTGGAAAAGAACCTTGAACGGATGGAGTCCTTTGTTCGGGAGGCTGCGAAGGGATCAGCAAAGGTGGTTCTATTTCCTGAGCTTTCCGCCTCCGGGTACACGCTCAAGGAACCGAAAAAGCTCTATGACCGGGAGCAGTCGCAAAAGATCCGGGAGAAAATCGTCTGCATGGCCCATGATGCGAAGCTGATCGTCATGGCCGGGATGGTCGAAGTGCTGCAGGAGGGACGGCCACACATCACCCATGTTGTAGCCGGCCCAAAAGGAATCCTGGGGCTCTACAGGAAGACCCACCTGTCCCCCGCAGAGAAGGAGCAATACCGGCAAGGTGACAGCCTGGAGATCTTCCGAGAGAGTGCTCTGAGCTTCGGTTTGCAACTCTGTTATGAATCCCATTTCCCTGAGATCAGTACCGCGCTCTCTCTGAAGGGCGCGGATGTCCTCTTTATGCCCCACGCGAGCCCTCGTGGCACTCCTGACGAAAAGATGAAGAGCTGGCTGAGGCATTTGCCGGCCAGGGCTTTTGACAACGGGGTATTTGTCGTTGCCTGCAATCAGGCGGGCAAGACAAAGGATGGTCTCTCATTCCCAGGAGTGGTCATTGCGCTCGATCCGCAGGGCCGGATCATAGGGAGCTATGCCGGGAATGAAGAGAAGATGGTGCTTGTGGAGTTGAAAGCGGAGACCCTGAAGGAGACGCGGAGTCACCGGATGAAATACTTTCTGCCCCACAGGAGAAAAGATCTTTACGGAGAAGTTGTTTCGTAGCGGTCCGTAGGTTTTCACCACTGAGACACAGAGGGCACAGAGAATTTCAGCTCTATCATTTGCCGGGAGGTACCGGCAAATGATAGGGGTGACTCTGCCTTCTGCCAAATCCTTAGGGTGACAGTTACAAAGCCTTGAACTGCTCCAGGGAGCAAAGAAGCTGTGGGATCATAAGGCGCTCTATTCTCCGTGCTCTCTGTGACTCCGTGGTGAACAATGGCGTGTAGCGGACAAAGGAATTCAAAACGCAAAGGGCACATGGGATGAACCCCTGTGCCCTTTGTTGTGTGTTGAGTTAAAGCTGATGGACTAGACGCAACCGGTCGGCTTCGGCAAACCAGCCATCTTGCAGGCTCCTTTGCCGGGTCCCGATGGAAACAACTCATAGATGTATTTGAGTTTGTAACCGGTGACCTTGGACAGAATCCGCACCATGGGAGCAATGCCGTTCTTCTTATAATAGTCCTGAAGGACACTGATCACTTTCCAGTGCTCGTCGGTCAGTTCCTCGATTCCCTCAGTGTGTTTGACGTAGCTGACCCACGATTTGCTCCAGTTGTTGAAATCGTCGATGAAGCCGTCTTCATCCACATTGAAGGTGTTCCCTTCGTAATCCACTGTTGGCATACCCTGAATCCTCCTTTTATTAA
>JALOPA010000603.1 GCA_025454125.1 Thermodesulfobacteriota bacterium | reverse complement strand
CGTTTTGACAAAGCTGTCGAGGTACATGTTCACGAGAACCTGTCTGGAATAAACCAGCTTGATCCGTTCGAGGAGTTCGTCGTTCGGAAGGGCTTTGAGGATCGGGTGCTTTTCACGCAGCCGCTCCAGGGCAGAGTCGGTGTTGACCTCGGCAAAGGGGATCCGGAGAGCCGCAAGAAGCGCCTTGTCGATGCTGTCCCAATCTCGCGGTACGCCGACTATCGCCTTCCAATCGTCGTCCACCAGTCTCCAGGTTCGCCCTGTCCAGGTGTCCTGTTTCAGCACCGTGTCTCCTGATTTCACCGTCGTGTAACGAGGCGCGAAATAGTAGAAGAAGACGACGGACAGAAGGATACCAATGACCAACCCCAAGGTGAAATAAATTTTTTCCCCTCTCATCGCCGGTCCTCCCGTTGGATGTGCGCAGATCGTTATTCGTTAACTGTTACAGTAATCATTGTTGAGGCTTTCGAAAACGCCATTCACCAGCAGGGTGATATTCATCCTTCTGGCGGGACAGATCATTGACGTAGCCGTTCAGCAGCGCCAGCGCCCAGGAAATCAAAGGAGTTCAGGCTTTTCCTAATCTTTTTCGTTTGTTCCAGGCTTCCTTCGACCAAAGGCCTCCCCCTCTCCTGTCTTCATCCGCATCGCTACCGATAACCGATAACGCATAACTAGTGTCAGGCCCCCGGCCTGTAATCCTCGATCATCTCCTGGAGTTTGGATTTGATCCCAGTCCCATCCTGTTCATGGGCAAGGGCAGCCAGTTCATCGATGCCCCCGTTAAGGCGCAACGGATCGCACGCTTTGCCCCTCAACACCAGAATCCTTTCATGGTTTGTCGGCAGAATCCCCTCTCCCTCGGTGATGAGTTCTTCGTAGAGTTTTTCCCCGGGCCTGAGACCGACGTACTCGATCTTGATGTCCAGGTCCGGCTCAAAGCCGGAAAGACGAATGAGGTCTCTCGCCATGTCCACGATCTTGACGGGGGTGCCCATGTCGAGAATAAAGATCTCCCCGCCTTCCCCCATGGCTCCGGCCTGCAAAATCAGCTGACAGGCTTCAGGGATGGTCATGAAGTAGCGGGTCATTTCCGGGTGAGTCACGGTCACCGGCCCTCCCCGTTCGATCTGCTTTTTGAATATGGGGACCACACTGCCCACACTGCCCACCACATTGCCGAACCGCACCGTCATAAATCTTGTCTTTGATAGGGAGCAACTGTGCTGCCCTTGGACGATGAACTCCGCAATCCTCTTTGTCGCCCCCATCACGTTCACCGACCGGACAGCCTTGTCCGTGGAAACCAGGACAAACCGTTCCACGTTGTGGGTGTGGGAGAACTCCACCACATTCCTTGTGCCGAGGATGTTGTTCTTCACCGCCTTCCAGGGATACATTTCCATCATGGGAACGTGCTTGTAAGCAGCCGCATGGAACACGACCTGGGGACGCGTTCCTGCAAAGGCCTTGGAAATCTGAGTGCGATCCCTGATATCTCCCAGGATCGGAATAATATTCAGCCCCGAGTAGTCCGTTTTCAGTTCCAAATCGATTTCGTACAGGGGGCTCTCGCTCCGTTCAAAAAGGATCAGACTGGCAGGCCGGAATCGGCAGATCTGCCTGCACAGCTCGGACCCGATGGACCCTCCCGCCCCCGTGACCAGGACTCTTGCATTTTCGAGATAGGCGCCAATGCGCTCCTCCTCCAACACGATCACTTCCCGGCCCAGGAGATCCTTGTAAGCCACATCCCGAATGGCCTTGACCGTGATTTTGCCGTTGATCAGCTCTCCCATTCCTGGCACGGTCTTGAAGGTGATCCCGCTCTCTTTGCAGCGTTCGACCATGCCCCTCATTTGGGCGGAAGTCAAAGACGGAATGGCGATGAGGGCTTCCTCCGCATTCATCCTCTTCGCGACGGCTTTGAGCTCCACGGTCGAACCCAGAATGGGGACACCGTGAATGAGCCGGCCCACCTTACTCCGATCATCATCGAGGAATCCAACAACCTTGTAACGCAGATTCGCATTCTCGTGGATTTCACGATAGATCTTCTCCCCGCAATCGCCCGCGCCAATGATCAAGAGCTTCTTGCCGCCCTTCTTTTCCCCGCGCCTGTTTCTCAGAACGCCGAGAAGATCTAGAGAACTCATCTTGTCTTTGAAACCGAGCCAGAAGAACAGGCGTATGCCTATCCGGTATCCGGCGATGAACCCAATGGTCAAGATCAAGTCTATGATGAATGCAGCCCTGGCAAAGCCTTCCAACCCATGACTGAAGGCAAGCACCGCCAGGACAACAAGGGTGCTCGCGGTGGATGCTTTGATGATGTTGAGAAAATCATCCAAGCTCGTGTAGCGCCACATTCCCCTGTAGAGGTCAAAGAGGTAGAACGTGGTGAGCTTGACCCCCAACATCATGGGAACAAGGCGGGCCATGACGCCGAAGCTGTCCGGCGGTATTTCGAAGTTGAAGCGCAGAAGGTTGGCAAAATACCACGCCAACGCAATAAGGAGCGTGTCGATGGCCAGAACGATGAGGAAGTTCTTGTAAAGGTATCTCGTCACGATGGATTACTCGCAAGGGGTTGGTGGCACACGAACGCCGCTCGGCCACGTTCGGAGAGGACCACGGGAAGAACGACACCTCCTCTCACGCCCGCTCACCAAGGCCGCTCAAGCCACAGAGGGAAGAGATGGTTTTCTGATTGTTAAACCAATAAGATTTCCCTCTCTGCCTTAGTCTGCGCCTCCGCACGAGTTCATGCGCAGATATGGGTGGACTTGAAAAAAAGAGGAAAAATGATTGGCGCCCCTGGCACCACTTCCTACATTCGCGGGGCAAGGCGTATTCCCAAGGCTGAGAGCTCCGACAATCGGATTTTCACCCAGTGCCAGTCTATCCGATAACTCCGGATCAATACAGAAATCCAAACAGCCAAAGCGGTATTTTTTTCCCAAAGCCTTTTTCAATATCGTCCAGAGCCAAGAAACTG
>JALOPA010000602.1 GCA_025454125.1 Thermodesulfobacteriota bacterium | reverse complement strand
CCCGCATCAGCTTTTCCAGATCCTCGGGTTCCAGCCACAGGTTCTTGAAGATCTCGTAGGAGGGCTCTCCCGGGAGGTAGGCCTCATCCACCTTGATGGTTTGGAGTTTGACTGCGTTTGCGCCTGCCCTGGCCGCTTCTTCGATAAGTTTGACGGCCATGTCCCGCCGGCCTGAGTGGCTGGCGCCAATCTCGGCGATCACAAAGACCGGAAGGCCCGGTCCCACATCCAAGTTACCGACCCGAACAGGAGTCTTTTCGATTCTCATACCGTGACCTCTCTGGGTGGACAGACGCTACAGGGGCCTCAGGTTCTTTCTGTACTCGACGAAACTGCATTGGAAACCGCAGGACTCAAACATCGCAATCGAAGCGAGGTTTTCCTGCTTGATTTTGGCCACCAGAGTCGAGACGCCCGTGTTTTGCCTGACCCACTCCTCTCCCTGTGCCAGAATCTGCTTTCCGATTCCCAGGCCATGACATCCAGGGGCCACATAGATGTCGATCTCGGCTTTCTCCGAGCGCCCCTCCGGAAAATCAAACCGGATCACCCCCACCGGCCGATCCTCCTGCCAGGCGAGCAGCAGAGTGCGGCCCGGCTTTTTCAACGAATCTTCGAACCATTGCTTGTGTTCCGCATAGGGGATTTCCTTCGGTTCGAAGAAATGCCTGCGAACGTCCGGATGATTTCGCCATGAAAAGATGAGGTCACAGTCCTCTTTTCCGGCTCTTCGGAGATTCATGCTCATTGGGAACACCGCTCTCCGCCATAAGGGGAATCGTGCACCCGTTCACCTCATGATTCTTCTGAGAAGAACAAAACCTTCGGCCGCCTTGAGCCCTGCCTGACTTCCCCGCCGGGCGGCCAGGGCCTGAATCGCTTCGAGAGATCTCGGGTGGGGAAAGTCGCGGACCTCGGTCTTATAGGCCGACATGGCCTGAAGCTTCTTGTCCAAAAAGGAGCCGATCTCCACGAAACAGTTAGGATGAAAAGTCTCGCCCGCATCCCCCAAACCCCACTCTGAAGAAGACAACACCTCAAAGGAGTAGATTTCCGAAACAAGGGATCGGGGCAAGGGGCGCGCCGCGGTGAGCACGGCTTTGGCGACCAGAGTGTGGTCGATGTTCAGATCTCCGATGTGGTGGGTGTAGAGGATTTCGGGCTTGTAGCGTTCCACGCATTCTTCCACGGTCTTCACGATGTCCAGGAAATCAACGCCGTCCATCCTGTTGTCCGGGAAGTCGAAGTGAACCACCTTCTTGGCGTCGAGGATCAGCGATGCTCTCCGCGAGTCCTCTCTCAGTTTCTTCATTTCCCGCCGGTAGGAGGCTTTGTCTCCCTTCCCCGCCCTGGACATGGCTCCCTGTGCCAGGATGGCGATGGTGACCTCATCCCCCATCGCCGCGCGGCGGGCGATGGTTCCTCCGCACCCCAGCACCTCGTCATCCGGATGCGCCGCAACCACTAAGACATTCGCCATGATGTTCCGGTCCCCCTTTGGATGGTTCCCATCATTTCATCAACAACCCTGTCCGCGCCCAGTCCGTCCACGAGTTGCCTTCCCTCAAGGGACATCCTTTTTCGCTTCTCCTGATCCGGGACCAGGGCCTCTACAGCCTGCGCGATTTTTTCCGGCACCAGGTTTTTTTCATTGCCGAGACTGATCGAACACCGTCCATCCAAGCCTTCTGCCAGGCGCTTCTGGTTTTCCGAGAGAACCACGATGAGACTGGGGACTCCCATGAACGCCAGTTCGCAGCAGGTGGCTCCTCCGCCTGCAATCGCCAGGTCGGCCCACGCCATCAGCTCAGTCATCGCATGAACGTCTTCCAGGATTTCAAACCTCGAACCGGCAGGAGCCGCCTTCTCTTTGAGACGGCGGACATGGGGGTTCATCGATCCGACCACCATTTTGACCTTCAGCTGCCATTCGACGATCTGCGAGAGGCCTTCGAGAATCCTTGAGGTTACATTCTTGGAGTCAGCCCCGCCGAGGGTCACCAGAATTCTTTCCGCCTTATCGGGGATGTCCTTGTTCAGGGCTCTGGCCTCAAGGAACTCCCGGCGCAGCAGCAGGTACTTGATGCCCAGCAGAAGCTTGGCCCCTCCGGAAGACGGATAAAGACTTCGATCCGCACCGATCCCTGCATTTAACAGCGCATCCGCATGGTATTCAGGCCAGTGGCCCACATCATCGAGGATCAGCAAAGGGATCCCCGTGTCCCTGATGGCCTTCTGGTAGGCGCCGTTAAAGTGATACCCGTCCAACACCACCCACAAAGGCCTTGTGCGTTCCTCTTCTTTTTCAATTCCGAGAACCGCAGCGAGGGTTTCCCGAAGATCCTCTTCATCGGGCCAGGGCTTTGGAATTTCGACAAACCGGAATCCCTCCTGAGTCACGCGCCGCTTGATCCCATCCCCTTCGCAATGGCTCAAGAAGGTTGCCCCTCCTCCTCTTCGTTGCCACGCTTGGGCAAGAGCCAGACATCTCATGACGTGGCCTGCTCCGATTTGCGAGGAGGCATCTGCCCGAATCAGAAGATGGCCCGACATTCCGGCTTTCTCATCTGATCTTGAAGATCGGCTCTATGGGATTCCCCACGAGCGTTTCTCTCAAGTTGCCTTTTTCCAGGACTGTTCGCAGCAGCCCAAACACCTCGTCGTAGGCCTCCAGCAGGAGATCGACCTCCTCACGGGAGTGGGAGTAGGACATGTTGTGGGTTGCGGAAATCAGAATCCCTCTCAAGAGCATCTCCTGTTTGAAAACGCTCTTGATCTCCCATGAGGTAGCTGTGGCATGATCGCCGGTCATCAAGAGGCTCCACGGCGGCTTTCCGGCCACGGAAAACACCTGGCCCAGACCGTGTCTGGAGATGGACTGCGAGAGACCGTCTATTATTTTCTTGCCCTGTTTCCACAAGGTCTCGATGACCGGTTCTCTCATCATTTTCTTGATCGTCGCCAGGGCAGCGGCAAGAGAGATCGTCTCCCCCCCGAAGGTGAA
>JALOPA010000601.1 GCA_025454125.1 Thermodesulfobacteriota bacterium | reverse complement strand
AGCCTGTGGCGGGAAGATACCGGGTAACCGTCGTTCATCCCGCCGGCGCCATGACCGAAGAGGCATCGAATGCCTTTCTGAAGACCCTTGAGGAACCTCCTGCAGGGAACGTTCTGGTTCTGAATGCCACGGAACCTTCGGACCTGCTGGTCACGATTGTTTCCAGATGCCAGAAAGTGGTCTTCAGGCGGATTCCCCCGAGAGCGATCGAAGGGTGGCTGATCGACAGGAGAGGCATGCACCCGGAAAAGGCTTCGGTTCTCGCGAGAATCGCCGACGGGAGCTTGGGCCGGGCCGTGGACATGGAGGAAAACGGTTTTCTGGAAAAGCGACAGGAGTACCTTCTTTCTCTGACCCGACTCCAGAGATCCGCGGCGGAAGAGGCGTTGGATTGGGCATCCCGTTTTGTGAAAGGGATTCAAAAAGACGAGCGCCTGGAGCAGGTCCGAGCCCTCTTGGGCTTGTGGAAGTCCTGGTACAGGGATTTGATGGTGTTGAAGGCCGAGGGGCCTGAGGAGTCCCTGATCAACCTGGACCTGTCCCATGAGTTGAAAACCGCTGCCGAAGCCTATAGAGTGGATCACCTGGTGTCCAATCTCATGGCCCTGGATCAGGCGGAAAGAGACCTGGGCCGTTTTCGAAATCAGGAACTCGTCCTGGAGAACGCAGTGCTGCAGCTAAGACAGAGCAGCGCGGAAAGCGCTGGTTCGTGACCTTATGACGACCCATTCAGAAGAGCCCGGCTTGGTGGTCGAGGTTCAGATCCTCAAGTACGGGAGAGTCCAGATCTTTGACCTGAATCAGCTCACCCTTCAAAAGGGAGAACGGGTCCTTGTCGAGTCGGAGCAGGGTCTGTGCTTCGGTGTCGTGTGCTCCGACCCCAGAGCCTCCTCCTCCCCGCAAAAACTTCCGAGAAAGGTCGTCCGCACGGCAACCGAGCAGGACCTGGAGAAGTTCGCGAGGAACAGGGAACTGGAAAAAGAGGTGTATGGGTTTTGCTATCAGAAGATCAAGGAGAGGTCCCTGCCCATGTGCCTCGTCTCGGTCGAGTGTCTTTTCGACGAACACAAGATCATGGTTTATTTTACAGCCGACGGCCGTGTGGATTTTCGCGAACTCGTCAAGGATCTGGTTCAGAGGTTCCGGACCCGGATCGAGATGAGGCAAATCGGCGTGCGCCATCAGGCCAAGATGGTGGGGGGCCTGGGAACCTGCGGTCGTCATTTGTGCTGCACGAGCTTCCTCGGGGGTTTTGCGCCGGTGTCCATCAAAATGGCCAAGGAGCAAAATCTCTCCCTCAATCCCTCCAAGATCTCCGGCATGTGCGGCCGGTTGATGTGCTGCCTCGCGTATGAGTTCGATCACTACGAAAAGGCCAAGAAGGATCTACCTAAAGTGGGCAAGAAGGTGAACACCACGCACGGGATGGCCAAGGTGATCCGTCAGAACATCTTCCGGGAGAGGCTGACCGTTCTGCTCGAGTCCGGAGAGGAAAAGGAGATCTCCTACGAAGAAATCGTGAGGGAAAAAGCCCCCGCAAAGGATACCCATACGTGATCTCGCGGGTCGATGGGCGATAGGATGTCTAACCTTAGGACAAAATCGAAATTCGAGGTACGAAGCACTAAACAAATTCGAAATTCAAATGCCCAAAATATCTAAACGAACTCCTCAGGGCTTTGGTTTAGGTCATTAGAGTTTCGGATTTCGAGTTTCGATATTCGAATTTACCCTTGAAGGGAGTAACCAGGAGCAGCCTTGGAAAAAGCGTTCTACATCACCACGCCCATCTACTATGTGAATGCCGCACCTCATCTGGGTCACGCTTACACCACCATCGTGGCGGATGTGTTGGCTCGTTTCCACCGGCTGGCCGGCTGTGACACCTACTTCCTGACCGGGACGGATGAACACGGCGACAAGATCGTGGCGGCTGCGGAAAAGTCCGGTCAAGGCCCGAAAGAATACGTGGACGCCGTGAGCGCCCAGTTCCGGGCGCTCTGGCCCAAGCTCAACATCACCAACAACGATTTCATCCGCACCACGGATCCCAAGCACCAGGAAACGGTCAAGCGGATCCTGACCAAGGTCAAGGAAAAGGGCGACATCTATTTCAGCGATTACTCGGGGCTGTACTGCTTCGGGTGCGAGCGCTTCTACGCGGAGAGGGAACTGGTGGAGGGCAAGTGCCCGGACCATCAGGTGGAGCCCACGCGGATCAGCGAGTCGAACTATTTTTTCCGCATGAGCAAGTATCAGGACTGGCTCATCGATCACATTCGGAAAAATCCGGATTTCATCCGGCCTGAGCGTTACAGGAACGAAGTGCTCGCCTTTCTAAAAGAGCCCCTGGAAGACCTGTGCATCTCGCGGCCCAAGACCAGGCTCAGCTGGGGCATTCCGCTGCCCTTCGACGAGAACTATGTGACCTATGTGTGGTTTGACGCCCTCATCAACTACGCTTCCGCCCTCGGGTATCCCGAGGGGCTCCTGTTCCAGAGGTATTGGCCCGTGGTGCAGCACCTTGTGGCCAAAGACATTTTGAAACCCCACGGCATCTACTGGCCCTGCATGCTCCGATCCGCAGGCATTGAGATTTATCAGCACCTGAACGTTCACGGGTACTGGAACGTCAACCAGGGCAAGATGTCCAAGAGCCTCGGCAATGTGGTCAAGCCCCTGGACCTGGTGGACATCTACGGGCTGGATTCTTTCAGGTATTTCCTGCTCCGGGAGATGGCGTTCGGCCTCGACTCCGATTTCAGCGAGGAGGCCCTGGTGGCGAGAATCAACTCCGACCTGGCCAATGATCTGGGGAACCTCGTGAGCCGAAGCCTCACCATGGTGCAGAACTATTACCAGGGCCGGTTGCCGGAGCCTGGTCCTTCCACAGAGGCGGATGACGACATCCGGAAAGAGGCCCTGAGCCTCATCGACCGGTACTCGGGGTTCATGGAAGAGATGAGCCCCCATAAAGCCCTAACAGCGGTTTGGGAGTTCATGA
>JALOPA010000600.1 GCA_025454125.1 Thermodesulfobacteriota bacterium | reverse complement strand
AACATCGGCGGCGTCGGCCTTTACGGAAACGTCCTTATTTTCGGGAGGTGATACTATGGCTAAGAAAAAAGAAGAGGATCTGCGGTTCAAGAAATTCGGCACAGTGAGCTTCACCGCCATCACGAAGACCAATGACTTTGTCGGGTACCTGGAACAGGGCAAGGTCATGGGGACCAAATGCAAGGACTGCGGCATGACGTTTTTTCCGCCAAGAGCGGATTGCTACAAGTGCCTGACCAGCAATGTGGAATGGTTTGAAGTGACCGGCAAGGGAAAGCTGGTGACTTACAGCAAGCTTGAATACGGGCCGGTGGGATTCGAAGCCGACCTTCCCTATGCGATCGCCCTTGCGGATTACGGCGCTTACAAAGTCTTCGGCCGGCTTTCCAAGAGCATTCCGGAAAATGAGATCAAGGTGGGGATGGAAGTCAAGGCGGCTGTCAACAAGCTTCCGAACGGACAAGTCAACTACGTGTTCGAAAAGGCGTAGAAAGTTGGAGCACTGGAGTATTGGGGTGATGGAGTGATGGGATGGTCGAAATCATCCTTTCGCTTCATCGCTCCATTTTTTTCATATCCGTTCTTGATGAACTCGTAAAAAGTCAAGAAGCCGCTCTTTTTTGTCATTCCCGCGAAGGCGGGAATCAAGTCTTTTCGAGTGCTTCTGGACTCCCGCCTTCGCGGGAGTGACGGCTTGGAGGACTTTTTACGTAGCCGTCAGTCTTGACGGCTTCGTAATGAGCCCCGTCTTCATGTCATGTCGAGCGCAGCGAGAAATCCGGTATTTGCAGGAAGACGAAACGAGAAGATTTCTCCCTTCACTCGAAATGAAGGATTCACTGCGCATTCTCATGAGAGCTTTCCGTGTGAAGAAATCAACCGATAACAACGACTGCCCCTCACGCCAAAACGACCCTCCCGAATGGATCGAACTCTTGATTGAAGTTCATCCTGTGGCTCATGAGGCGGTGAGCGCCTTCCTTTTTGACCTCGGATGCAAGGGCATCGTTGACGACGAAAAGGGGGGAGATTCGCTAAAGGCCTACCTGCCGGTGACCGATCAGATTGAAGATTTGCGGAGTCGCACCGAGATTTTCCTCAGAAGCTTGAAAGAGTTCTTCCCTGAGGCGACAGCGGCCTCCCTGGGCTTTTCAATCATCCGAGATGAGGACTGGAGCCTCGCTTGGAGAAAACATTTTCGGCTTGAGCGCATCACAGACCGGCTCACGATTGTTCCGGCTTGGGAACCGGTGCCTCAGGCCTCTGGAGGCATCGTGATGCGGATGGACCCCGGCCCCGCTTTCGGCACAGGGGCTCATCCCACCACCAGGATGTGTCTTGAGCGCATGGAGGCGCTTCAACCTCCCCGTGACTGGACCATGCTCGACGTCGGAACAGGAAGCGGCATCCTCGCGATTTACGCGGCCAAACTCGGCGCCGGAAGAATTCTCGCCGTCGACACGGACCCTGAGGCGCTCCGCTGGGCCCGACGAAATATCGAGCTGAACCTCTGTTCGGAATCCATCGACCTTTCTTCAAAACCTGTGGCCGAGTTGAAGGGCGCTTTTCCCGTCCTCGTTGCCAACCTCACCCGTGAGGTCATCCTGGAACTGCTGCCCGATTTCCGGCGTCTTCTCGAAAGGCGTGGAACCATGATTCTCTCCGGTCTTCTCCAACAGCAGATTCCAGAGGTTCGAGAACGGGTCGTCCCCCTCGGATTTGAGGAGATCCGGGTCCTCACACAGGCCGAGTGGGCATGTCTCACGGCGAGAAGAATGGAGTGATGGAGTAATGGGAAAACCTTCAGTAGCAGGTTGCCCGTTGTCCGTCGTCTGTTGTTAATTAAGAGGCGACTGTTTTCTGTTATTCTTCTTGACTTGTCACTTGTCACCTTTTTTTCAACTTTAGGCACTTCTTCATGCGTCGTTTCTTCATTGACGATATCCTCTCAAGCCAAGGCTCCTTCGCGATAACAGGGGCTGAAGCCAAGCACATCGCCAGGGTCCTGAGAATGAGGCCGGGCGAACGCCTTGTCCTGCTGGACAAGGAAGGACGGCGTTTTCAGGCGGTCATCCAAGAGGTTGATCGCCACCAGGTTCTCGTGGTTCTTGAAAAGCCCATCCCCGGCCCGGCTTTGTCGCCCGTGCACGTGACTCTATGCCAGGCCTTGCTCAAGTCCCGCTCCATGGACCTTGTGGTGGAGAAGACTTCCGAACTGGGTGTAGACCGAATCCTGCCTTTCCTTGCAGAGAGAACGGTGGTCAAGGTGGCTCATGAACAAGGCCATGGCAAACTGAGGCATTGGCAGGAGATCGCCCGGAGCGCAGCCAAGCAGTCCGATCGCGCCGCTCCCGCTGAAATCCGTCCACTCTGCCCCTTCGAGGAAATGCTCGCTCTCCTCAGAGGCGAGTCTGCTCTGAAGATCCTCTTGTGGGAGCAGGAAGCGAAGAAAAGTCTCAGAGACCTCCTCCGTTCCAATGCTCCGGCCTCCAGGGTCCTTGCCGTGGTCGGGCCGGAAGGGGGATTCACGGAACGCGAGGTGATCGAGGCAAGCGAGGCCGGCTTTGTCTCGGTATCCCTGGGAGATCGAATCTTGCGGGCTGAAACCGCGGCCGTCAGCCTGGTCACCATCCTCCAGTATGAATGGGGGGATTTGGGCCTGCATTAGGTATTGATCTCAAGGGCCAGCCCTGCTATGAGTGGCTCTGTTCTTCTCTGACAAAGGCGCCGACCATGATCAGCCCTGTTCTCCTCGACAACCTGAAAACCCTCTTCAATCCTTGCACGGTCGCTGTGGTGGGCGCTTCTGAAAACCCTGCCAAACTCGGGGCCCACGTGATGAAGAGCCTGATTTCGGGCAACTTCAAAGGGAAAATCGTGCCGGTCAATCCCGGAGCCCCGTCGATCATGGGGATTCCCGCGTATGGGTCCCTTGAGGATTTCCCGGAGCCGGTCGACCTGGCCATCGTGGTCTTGCCGGCCAAGCTGGTCCCGGGGATCTTTCAGGA
>JALOPA010000599.1 GCA_025454125.1 Thermodesulfobacteriota bacterium | reverse complement strand
AATATTTTCTGGAACTTTCACCGTCAATTGCGATTCTGGAGCCGTTGCCATTGGTGATCAACTTGTGATTTCCAACGTGGCAGACGGCGCGGCACGGGCACTCAACACGAACACCGACAGCCGCATCACCGTGGGCCGTGCGCTCTCGACAAAGACTGCTGGCGACAATGCGGCCTATGTGAGCCACGATACGGGGACAGAAGTCATTACTGTGAATGGCACCCTGTCTACCTGGGCCGCGAACCAGCGTGTTGTGATGATGGCTACTGGAACAGCCGCTATCGCAAACCTGACTTCGGGAACGGCTTACTACGTCATCGCCCCTTCGGGCACTCCGACAACGACTTTCCAGCTTGCTACTTCGAGTGGTGGGTCCGCAATCGACCTCGGGGCGTACAGCGGAACGGGTACAATCGCTTTCGAGCCCACGGCTACGGTCAGCGTGTGGCTCACGAAGGCGACTCTTTCCCCCGTGGGTCAAGCGAATACGTGGACGGGCAACCAGACGTTCAGCAACGGCACCTCCGGTTCCGGTGTCATCACCATCAAGGAAGACGCGGACGATGGCGTAAACGAGGCGACCTTCGCCGTTCCCGCCCTCGCATCCGATACCGATTATCTGCTCCCGGTGGACGATGGGGATGCAAACGAATTTCTCCAGACTGACGGCGTTGGGGTGCTTTCCTGGGTTGCGGCTCTCACGGCAGAGGTCGATGGGGTCGTAGGGAACGAGGTCACGAGTGCCACTGACGGAACCTTAACCCTGTCAGGTAGTGGCACGGGTGTTTCTCCTTACACCCTCGGGCTCATGAATTCCGTGCCCATGCTGGATCAGCCCGTCCCGGAAAGCAAGACGCTTCAGGCGATTCCGGGAATCGTACCCAATCTGCTCACCCTCCCCGAGGGATGTTCCTTCAGGGACCGCTGCTCCCGGGCGGTCGTGGAGTGCCGCAGGGCCCGTCCGCCCCTCGTTGAAGCCAAGCGCGACCATTGGGTGAGATGCTGGAGGCATGCCGATGGGTGATCTTCTGCTGGTGGAACGTCTCAGGAAGGTGTACCCCCTTCGGCGCGACCTCTTCGGCAAACCCGCCGCCCTGGTCAAGGCCGTAGACGGCGTGGACTTCACCCTGAAAAAAGGAGAGACCCTTGGGCTTGTGGGAGAGTCCGGCTGCGGAAAATCCACTCTGGGCCGATGCGTCCTGCGGCTGGAGCAGCCGACCGAGGGGAGGGTTCTCTTCGAAAACCGGGATCTCGCCGCTCTCAGCCTCAGAGAACTTCGGGTCTTGCGCCGGGACATGCAGATGGTTTTTCAGGACCCCTACGCTTCTCTCAATCCCCGCAAGACGATCGGCCAAATTGTGGGGGACGCCCTGGACATCCATCGGATCGGAAGGGGCAAAGAGCGCAGAGAGCGGGTCAAGGAGCTTCTGGAGACCGTGGGCCTCCGCCCCGAGCACCTCGAGCGCTACCCCAATGAA
Organism: Thermodesulfobacteriota bacterium; assembly: GCA_025454125.1. The sequence goes on along the minus strand of JALOPA010000599.1, from coordinate 1,530 downwards.
TTCAGCGGCGGCCAGAGGCAGCGCGTGGGCGTGGCCAGAGCCATCGCTCTCCACCCGAAACTGGTGATCGCCGATGAGCCTGTCTCCGCCCTCGATGTTTCCATCCGCGCGCAGATCCTCAACCTGCTCGTGCAGCTGCAGGAGCAGCTTCAGCTCACCTACCTTTTCATCTCCCACGACCTGAGCGTGGTGCGACACATCAGCGACCGCGTCGCGGTCATGTACCTCGGAAAGATCCTCGAACTGGCGGATAGGAAAATGCTGTTTGAATCCCCTGCCCACCCCTACACCAGGGCACTTCTCGGCGCGATTCCGTCTGTGGACCCGAGAAAGAGAAAAGCCAGGCTCATTCTGCAGGGGGACGTGCCAAGCCCTATCAACCCGCCGGCCGGGTGCCGCTTTCACACGCGGTGTCCTGAGGTGAAGCCTCGGTGCCGCATGGAGGAGCCTCCCTTCAAGGAGATGGAAAGCGGGCGATGGGCCGCCTGCCACCTCTATGATTGAAGGGAGGGGAAACAGACCGAGACCATAAGACTCACCTAAAGGAGCGTATCGGATATGAGCAAGAACACCATGAAACAGCGACGGCCCCTGATCGGCATCACCTGTTCGCGAACCACGGGCGGGGCCTGGGGGATTTACTCCCTTGGCCACTTCATAGAATACACCTATGCAGAATACAGCCAGGCGATCCTCGACGCAGAGGGCGCCCCGCTGATCGTTCCCCTGTCGCAGGACAAAACAAGCCTTGAATCAATCCTCTCCTCCCTTCAGGGACTGATCCTGAGCGGAGGTCCTGACCTTCATCCCAGGACCTATGGCGAAGAGCCCATGGCCCGTTTGGACGACGTGGACGATGCGTTGGACCGTTTCGAGCTCCAGGTGGCCCGTCTTGCTCTTGAGAAAGACCTGCCCCTATTGGCCATTTGCCGTGGCATTCAGGTGTTGAACGTCTCTTTGGGAGGAACTCTCTATCAGGATATCGCTTCGCAGGTTCCGGAGAGCATCTGCCACACGCCCAAGGTCGACAAGGCCGTGAACACGCATGCCGTGCAGATCGAGCCAAAAACAAGACTCTCCTCGATCTTTGAGAAGAAGAGGATCTGGGTGAACGGCAAACACCACCAGGCCGTCAAAGAACCTGCGCCCGGCCTCACGGTCTGCGCCAGGGCAAAAGACGGGGTCATTGAAGCGGTGGAGGATGGCGAAAGGAAGTTTGCGCTCGGCGTTCAGTGGCATCCCGAGGGCACGTGGAGGCATGACCCCTATTCCAGGAAGCTGTTCCGCGCCCTGGTTCAGGCGGCCCGAACCTCCGGATGATTTCTGTGGCCTGTGGCCTGGGGTCGGACCAAGTCAAATGGTCGAAATGCAGCAGTAATCGTAGAAAAATCCAGCTGTTTTTGGGCTTAGAAGCCCATCTTTGCGGTCAAAATGTGGCATCCAAGAAAAGGGGAAACGCTCAGTTGGACGTGCATCGATGGCTCAAGAAGGCATTTTGGAGTATGGAAATGATATTCTAAGGCCTTAAAA
>JALOPA010000598.1 GCA_025454125.1 Thermodesulfobacteriota bacterium | reverse complement strand
TCTCATTGCCCGCCTCTTTTGCTCGGGTTTTGAAGTGGGCACCGGAATCGGTCTCCTCACGGCCATTGTGGCTGTCCTGACGATGTACGTCGGGCTCCTTTTCTATTTTCTCCAGGACGACCTCAAAAAGCTCCTGGCTTACTCCACCATCACCAATGTGGGCTACATCTTCCTGGGTCTGGGCATAGGAGCCATGGGACCTGTGGTGGGGCTCAGGGGAGGCTTGCTGCACCTCCTCTGTCATGCTTTTGCCAAAACCATCCTCTTCCTGTGCGTCGGCGCCATCTCCTATTGCACCGGCACCCGGCTCATGTCCCGCCTGTCAGGCCTTGGCCGGCAGTCTCCTTTCCTGGCCTTTGCCTTTGTCGTCGGATTCCTCTCCGTCACGGGAATCCCGCCCTTCTCCTGCTTCTGGAGCAAGTTCTACATCTTTGTGGCTGCCTTCGCCCTGAACTCCGCATTGGGCACGGTTTTGGGCCTCCTCGTGCTGGGAGAATCCGTGGGAGCCTTCATCTGGTTCATTCTGGTCACCCAGCGCGTGTTTTTCGGCAAAGCCCGGAGCGAGGTGACGCTCGTCGTCCCTGGGCTTTTCAAGTTCGTGCTGGGAGTGCTCATCCTCCTTGCGCTGCTGTCTCCATTGTTCGGCATTCCGCTTCTGGAGGGGGTTAAATAAACCCCTGTCGGCTGAAGCCGACAGCTTGAGGCACATAGGGACAAAGTGACAAAGGCACAAAGCAGAAGAAAGGGTAAAGAAAAGAAGAACTCTTCTGCTTTGTCCCTCTGTGCCCGTGTGCCTATGTCCCTTGTTTTACTTTGTGCCTATGTGCCTTTGCAACTTTGTGCCTGCACCAGGGTACAGAAACCAAACCGAGTTCTTTGTCCAAAGACAAGGGGGTTCTTCCGCTACAGAGGGGGTTAAGTAAATGGTGCTCTTTTCGCTCTTTGTCGCCACCGTCTTCCTGGGAATCGTCCTGATCGGCTTGAGCGCCCGCTCCCGACGGCTCTGCAGTGCCATCGGCGTTCTGACCGTCGCCGTCATGACCGCCATTCTCTTTTTCGTGGCCTTCCGGGTTTTCACTCTCGGACCCAGGAGTCTTCCCGAGCCCCTTTTCGCCGTTCCTTCGCTGGGCGCGAGTCTCTCCATTAGCGTAGACCCCCTCGGTGCCCTGTTTTTCATTCTCATCGGATTGATCTCCTTCCTGGGCACCCTTTACTCCTACCGCTACATGGAGATCTACCCCCGGCAGAGCCTTGCCCGGTTCTACCACTGCCTCATTCTGTTCATCGCGGGAATGGTCGGCGTGGTTGCAGTGGCCGACATGTTTTTCTTCTTCGCTTTCTGGGAATTCATGACCCTCTCCTCCTATTTCCTCGTGATTTACGAGATGGAGGACCCGGTCAGTCTCCGAGCCGGTTTCAAGTACTTCATCATGACCCATGTGGGAACCATCGCCATGGTCATCGGGGCCATCCTTCTCCAGAGCCAGGCCGGCTCCTTTGCTTTTTCCCGGTTGCGGGAGGCCATGGCCGGCATGATCGAAACCGACCCTGTGCAGCTCTCGATCATTCTCGGCCTTTTCCTTCTGGGTTTCGGAACCAAGGCCGGCATGTACCCGGTAGGCACCTGGCTGCCTGACGCTCATCCTGCAGCGCCGTCCGGAGTCTCGGCCATCCTTTCAGGGGTCATGATCAAGATGGGGATCTACGGGTTTCTCCGTCTGTTCTTCTTCCTGCTCCCATTTTCAGGCCTCTCCGTGGGCTACGGAATCGCCATCGCTGCTTTCGGGACCCTGTCGCTGCTCATGGGAACTCTTTCCGCACTCATGCAGCATGACTCCAAGCGGCTTTTGGCTTTTCACTCCACTGGGCAGATCGGATACATTCTTCTGGGAATCGGCGCCGGTCTTGCCTTTGTGCGCACCAACCCTGTGCTCTCCGCGGTCGCCACCCTGGCCGGAATCTATCACCTGGTCAACCATGCCGCGTTCAAGGGCCTTCTCTTCCTCAATGCGGGGTCCATGCTCTACAAGACAGGAACCCGCGATCTGAATCAACTGGGCGGCCTGTTTTCCGTGATGCCGGCCACCGCATGGGCGACGCTCATCGCCTCCCTCTCCATTGCGGGCATGCCGCCTTTCAACGGATTCGCAAGCAAATGGCTCATCTACCAATCGACGATCCTTGGAGGAGTTCAGTCTCCCCTGTTCATTCTTTTCGGCTTGCTCGCCGTCTTCATCAGCTCCGTCACCCTTGCTTCTTTTATCAAGTTTTTCAGCAGCTCCTTCGGCGGCACCATGGGTAAAACCTTGGAGGCCGGAGTGCGGCCTCGTTTTGATGTGCCTCTGTCCATGCGGGTCTCCCAGAACGTGCTTGCCCTCCTTTGCCTCCTCCTTGGCGTCTTCCCCTGGGTCCCTTTGCACTTCATTATCAGCAGCCTTTCCGGTTCAGAGGTTGGGGCGGCTCTCCCGCCGTCGCTCCATGCCTTGGGCGGGTCATGGCTGGGTCTGAACCTGACGCTGGGAGGCACGGAGGGGAGCGGGGTTTGGCTTCCCGTTGTCGGGGTGGTGGTCTTGGGTGTCTGTCTGCTCTTCGCCTTTGCCGTCTCAAGATCGGGAAAGGCAGGAACCCGGACCGTGCCGGTCTGGACCTGCGGGGAAGTGTATGAACCGGACGAAGTGAGATACCGGGCAGGGAGCTTTTATCTGCCCTTTGTTTCCCGTTTTGAAGCCATGGTCCGCTTCGGGCTTCCCTCGATTCACCTCAAGCGGCCGGATCGGGTCTACAGGGGGCTCGATTTTGATCAGCTCATTTACTATCCCTTTGTGGATTGGTTCATTCGCCTCTCCCAGAATTTCAGGAGAACCCATCTGGGGATCCCTCAAGCGTACATGCTTTTTCAGGTTCTCGGGATCGCTCTGGTGGGGGCGGCTATTCTTTGGCTGAGCCTGAGTTAGAATCTTAGAGCGTAACTTCTCTGCGACTTGCGGAGAAGTTGGAGGTTGGAGGTCAGA
>JALOPA010000597.1 GCA_025454125.1 Thermodesulfobacteriota bacterium | reverse complement strand
TCCCGTCGGGGGCCGTGCCCAGATGCCTCGGATCCGTTTGAGCCATGGAAACTCGAGGGTTTTTGTCCATGGCCTGTTTCAGCGCACCCTGGAAGTCGATGTCCTTGGGCTTGTAGCGGGGAGTCTCCAGATGGCTGATGTTTCCGGTGATCAGCGCGTGTCTTTGCTGCGAGATCCCCAAGGCCTGTTCAAGACCTCCCCACACGTGATGAAAGGAGAATTTGTCCGTCATTCCCATCGCCTCCTCCGGCCCGGGATTCTGGAACGCTTAAGAAGCAATTTGCGTGCCTTGCCTAGGCAAACTGCATTTTCTCTCTGTACTCGTTCAGCTTGTTTCTCAAAGTCCGAACGCTGATCCCCAGGATTTCAGCGGCATGGGTTCTGTTGCCGTTGGTTCGGTCCAGGGCATGCAAAATCGTCTTTTTCTCAATCTCTTTGAGGGAGATGGTCGTGAAGGCCGGCGTGGAGCAGGGGCTTTCCCCTTCCCTCTCCTGCCGTTCCAGGAAAAGGTCCTTTGCCCCTATCGATTCCCCTTTGCAGAGCAGCACGGCCCTGGCCACGGTGTTCTCCAGTTCGCGGACATTCCCCCTCCAGGCCATCTGAACCAGACGCTCGGCCGCCTCATCCGTCAAACCTTTGACAGAGCGTCCCTCGAGGCGGGTGTACTTCTCCACAAAGAACCGGGCCAGGAGGGCAATATCCCCCCTCCTTTCCCTGAGGGGGGGGAGACGGAAGGGGATGACATTCAAACGAAAGAAGAGGTCCTCCCTGAAGTTCCCCTCGTTCAGGAGCTTTTCGATTTCCCGGTTGGTCGTGGCCATGACCCTCACATCCACGGGGATGGGCCTGTCTCCACCGATGCGGTCCACCTCCTTTTCCTGAAGCACCCTGAGGAGCTTGGACTGAAGGGCAAAGGCCATTTCGCTGATCTCATCCAGGAGGAGGGTCCCCTCGTGGGCCAGCTCGAACTTACCCTTCTTGCGAGCGACAGCGCCTGTAAAGGACCCTTTTTCGTGCCCCAGGATCTCGCTTTCGAGCAAGGTCTCAGGCAGGGCGCTGCAGTTGACGGCCACGAAAGCCTTGTCTTTCCTCTTGCTGTGTTGGTGGATGTAACGGGCGAAGAGTTCCTTCCCTGTGCCGGATTCCCCCTGGATGAAAACGGAGGCGTGGCTGTCCGCAATCTCTCTGGCCTGTTCGAGCAGCTCCTTCATCCGCCGGTCCTGAGTGATGAGAGCATACCGGTTCTCCACCTGTTCTTTTTGGGGATGTTTTGGATGGGGATGAATCTGGCCCAGGAGGGCCTTCATGGTCTGGGGGTTAAAGGGCTTCAGAACAACGTCAAGAGCGCCCTGTTTCATGGCTTCCACCGCCTGGGTGACGGAAGCGCGGGCCGTCAGCATCACCACAGGGGTGAGGAGCCTCAGATCTTTCATCCTCTTCAGCAGGTGGATGCCGTCCAATTGCGGGAATTCCATCTCCGAGAGGACCAGCTCATAGACCTCGCCGGCAAGCTTTTCCAGCGCGGAAAACACGTCCGGCGCTGTCACCAGGGAATACCCTTCCTGATCCAAGGCCCGGGCAATGGCGGCCCTCTGTCCAAGGTCACTGTCCACCAACAAAATCTTTTTCCCTGCCATAGAAATGGTCGACCCTTTCTCGGTCTAAGGCTTCCTGAAGGATTCCATGTCCTGGCGGAAACGGATCTCCTCCATCTTGTCGTTCGCGAGTCGCCGCCAAAGCGGATCGTCGAGCTGTGTCAGCTGCTGATAGACCGCCTGGGAGCTTTCCTTCTGGCCCAGACTCTCGTGGTATTGAGCCAGTCTCCATTTGAGCCTTTCCTGATCCTTTCGGTTTTCTTCTTTCCCCACCTCCTCCTGGAGCAGCGCAAGGGCTTCATCGCTGCGGCCTAGGAGAAACAGAACGTCCCCAAGGTTTTCAAGGACCGGGAGAGGCACCTTGGCGCACCCGTTGCGCAGATCCTTCGCCTGTCGAATCGACTGGAGAGCCGCCTCCTTCATTCCGCAGGACGCCATGGCCGAGGCCCTCTCCGTCAAAACCTCGAGGTGGACACAGGGATCCGGGGAATGCTTGAGTGCCGAGGCAAAGGCTTCCAGGGCCTTGTCCCACTGCTTTTGCCGGAGCAGGATCTTTCCTCTGAGCTGGTGCGCCCGACAGACGTATTCCTTGTCCTCTGCCTTGTCTATCGCCGCTTTCAGCTTTTGAAGAGCCAGATCCGGGTCGTTTCGGCGGTGGTGATCCCAGGCTAGAAAATAGAGAAGGTCAGCAGGCTTCTCCTCATCCGGGAGGAAAGCGCCTGCTGTTTTGAACAGCTCGGAGGCGTCCTCTCTCAGGTCCAGCTTGAGAAAAGCCCTGGCAACCGCCAGAAAGAGTTCGGGGGAGTTGATTCTGGAAAAGAGATCCTTTTCTTCATAGTAGAAATGGATCGTCTTAAGGTAGTCTTTGGCCTGGAGACTTTGCGTGATCGTCCCGCGCAGGGCTTTGAGCAGAAGGTGGTCCGTCTCCTTCTGGAGGTGCTGCCCGCGGAAACGCTTCAGCAGCTCTTTGACCATGGCAAGGCTTTTTCCGTATTCTTCCTGCTTCTGGTAGAGCACGGCCAGTTTGATGTGAGCCAAAGCCACCAGCGGGTTGTCGGCCTCTTTGAGGCTGGAGGTTTTGAGGATGTTTTCGTAGGCTTCCCTGGGCGAAAGAGAACCTCCACCCGTTTGTCCGTTTAGACCCGGGCCCTTTTCCCGCCCCTTTCCTTGCCCCTGCTCTTCCAACTCCGCCAGCCGGATCCGGCTGATCAGAGCGCCCTCCGAATCCGGATGGCGTTCTGTCGTCCACTGATAGATCTTAGCCGCATGGTCAAGAAGCTTTTCCTCTCGGTAGGTATCCCCGATCTTGGCCAGCGCCAGGGGGCTCTCTTTTGCCGCCGGACTCGTGTTGTAGTATCGCATCAGGTTCTCACGGGCCTCCGGGAACCGGCCGAGTTCGTAGGCGTTGTATCCCGCATA
>JALOPA010000596.1 GCA_025454125.1 Thermodesulfobacteriota bacterium | reverse complement strand
AGCGGAAGCCTTTCTCGATAAGTTAAGGAATTTCGAATCGCCTTAGGGTCCTGAACGCTTTCCCAAGGATTCTAGCATTTCAGTCCCCGGTGTTTCTTCCAGAACTCGTACTCATAGGGCCAGTCGTCCCTGCGGTAGGGCATCAGTTCCCTCTTTCTCTCTTGAAACGACTTCCTGATCTCTTCCACTTCGGGGAGCACAGCCATTTGCTTCCAAGACCACACCAGCATTTTTCCCAGGTCACGAGCCTGTCCCATGATCTCCTCACGGAAATCCTCTCCGGCTATTGCACCCCTGGTGGCCCACACAGACCCCACAGGGGCCAGACCCGTTGCGAGCAGGCCCGCCTCCTTTCTCATTGACAGTGATCCCGGATCCGTCTATAAAGCAGCCTAATCTGGATTTCGGGAATGTGCGACGCTCGCTCGCAAAGCCGGTCACATACAAACCACATCAACAAGGAGGAAGTTATGGCAGCAAAGAAGGCATCAGCGGTAAAGGCACCGATGACCAAGTCGGCCATGTTGGATCAAATCGCTCAGAACACGGGTTTGGCCAAGAAACAGGTCTCAGCGGTTTTTGACGAGATCGCCTGCTTGATCGAAAGCCACCTCAAGAAGGGTGGCGTTGGCCAGTTCACCTTGCCGGGGCTTATGAAGATCGAAGTCAGGCGCAAACCGGCGACCAAGGCGCGCAAGGGTATCAATCCCTTCACGGGCGAGGAAACCGTTTTCAAGGCCAAACCGGCTCGAAACATCGTCAAGATTCGTGCGCTGAAGAAGATGAAAGACATGGTGGCCTAAACCAAGCGGTAAAGGCTGCATCAGACGAGCGCAGGCCCATGAGTCTATCTAAGACTCATGGGCCTTTTGCTTAATTTCCGGCCGAAAACTTTGCAGATTCAACTGTCCCCCCCTTTATAAGTGCGACTTCGATACATTGTCACTCGGGCGTCCAGTGAGAGCAGCGCATCCCTTTAAGAGACGTGAAGGAGATTCGCGATCTCTCCGGACCGAAGGACGTCGTGTTTCCGGCCACCAAAGCAAATGACGTGATGGAAGCCGGGCAAGCTGGAGATTACTTCAGGAGGAGAGTATGTTGATTACTGAGAGAATATACCCTCCCACACTCGGCCTTGCGCGCCCACTAATTGAAAGCGAGTCTTTCTTCACCCAGCGCCCATGAGTAAAATCAGATAAATCGAACTTTACTCATGAGTAAAATCGTGTTATAGCCATTAAGCAATGAAAGCGATTCACGCACGATATTTAGGGAGAGCAGTCAAAGAAGACCTCAAGGACAGGATGGTCTTCATCGGAGGCCCCAGGCAGGTGGGGAAGACGACGTTCGCGCTCACCTTTCTTTCAGATCCTAGCGAAAAGCATCCTGCGTACCTTAACTGGGACGATACGATCGCCCGTGCCGCCCTGATGAAGGGCGAATTGCCGGCCAAACAGAAGATGATCGTGCTGGACGAAATCCACAAGTTCTCGAGATGGCGAAATCTTGTGAAGGGTTTCTATGACACGACCAAGTCGGAAAAGTACTTTATCCTCACAGGGTCTGCCAGATTGGATTACTACAGCAAGGGCGGCGATTCTCTCCAGGGGCGATACCACTACTACAGGCTTCATCCTTTTTCCCTGACTGAAATAAACAAGCGACCCACACGAAAAGATTTCACCGAGCTGTTCAAATTCGGAGGATTTCCTGAGCCCTTTTTCAAGTCAGAAGAGAGATTCTGGAGAAGATGGCAGAAGGAAAGGGCGAGACGTGTCATTTATGAGGATATCAGAGATCTTGAAAACGTGCGAGAAAGGAGCCTTCTTGAACTTCTTGCAGGAGAGCTTCCGAATCGGGTAGGGTCCCCGCTCTCCATAAAGAACCTTAGCGAGCTGATGGATGTGTCTCATGAAAGCGTTGAACGCTGGCTCAAGGTGTTTGAGCGTATGTACTATTGTTACAGAATTCCACCATACGGCCCTCCCAAGGTCCGAGCAGTCAAGAAGGAGCAGAAACTGTACCTATGGGACTGGTCACTGGTTCCTGAGCAGGGTCCGAGATTCGAGAATTTCATTGCCTCCCATCTGCTGAAGTTCTGTCATTTCAGGGAAGACACCGAAGGTTACAACATGGAACTCCGCTATCTTAGGGATACAGACAAACGCGAAGTGGATTTTGTGGTTCTAGAGGAGGGCAAGCCCCTTTTTGCGGTTGAATGCAAGGCGGGAGAAAAGAGCATCAACCCATCCAGCTATTATTTCATGGAAAGGACGGAGATACCGCGATACTATCAGGTCCACGCCGGGGAGAGCGATTTTGAAAAGAACGGCGTGAGAGTTATCCCGGTCCACACCTTCTGCGAGGAACTCCGTCTGCCATAACCGTCTGACCCGAGAGGATAGGAGTCCACGGGAAAAAGAAGAAGGCTAGCTCAATTCGGCATACCTCTTGAGAGTGGTGGTGAGCCTGGAAAGACTCGAACTTTCGGTCACCTGGGAAACTTTCAGCATAACCTCAAATTTTTGGAGATGGCACTGAAAGAACGCCACCCCAAGGGTTTGAAAGTAAAGCCTCTGAGGGACTTCGGTTCGGAGCCAGAGGCTTTTCTATTTGGGCTGGTGATCCCGTGACCACCCAAGAATCCAAGCGCAAACTCGCTGCCATCCTAAGCGCGGACGTCAAGGGCTACAGCCGTCTCATGAGCCAGGATGAAGAGGGCACTGTCAAAATCCTTGCGCTCAGTGACTTTGCCGCGACCAGCGGGCCACGGCGCGATCACTGAGACGGTGCTTATGAGGCGAGGGCTTAATCGGAAATATCGACTGTCAAATGCTAAGGTAGCGTCAACTCGAATCGCTGTTCGTTGACCTCCCGACCCCACTGGCTCCCCTTGTGCTGTTCCGCAAGCCTGAAGCCGTTCTTCTCGTAAAGGTGCCGTGCTGGATTGAGGCCCTCAAAGGTCCACAGATAAACCCGTCTGTAGCCGCGGGTTCGACAGAAGGCCATTGCGGTAT
>JALOPA010000595.1 GCA_025454125.1 Thermodesulfobacteriota bacterium | reverse complement strand
TTCATCAAACCTGCGGCCCAAGACCATGGCCCGGTGGAGTTTGAGCAGCAGGTCTTCAGGAATTTTGGGTTCGAGCGCCTCGTCCAGGCGCCCCTCCTCTTCCAGGATGGAGAGGTGTTCCACGTGGCAAGGAAGATCCACTTTGTTTCTGGGCATGACACAACACTCCTTCTCTTTGGGTTGATGCCGTTTGTCGCACGCCGGAGATTGTACGCGATGATCGTAAATTTAGAAAACTACCCCACCCCTTGCCGGAGTCCTATGGGGTCCTTCACGTATTTTGCTGCGATCGCCACCTGATATTTGCTGAAAGCGCCTGAAAAACGCCGCTTGTATCTGTTAGGAAGGTTTTGCTTTTGCCGGGAACTTGCGTTTTCCAAAAATAATACCAATTTAAGGATGTCTCAAGAGGTCCACTTAAAAAGGAGGGCCGGACTATGGATTTTGCAATCCCCAGAGAAACCCTGGAAGAGGCAGGAAGGTTTAAAATTTTCCTCGACAAACACCTCTCACCTCATTTGTCACAGTGGTATGAGCAGGGAGCGGTTCCCAGATCCTTTTTCTCCCTCATGGCGGAGCAGGACTGGTTCAGTTTCTCCTTCAGCGAAGACCGGGTGAAGAAGGGCACGTCTCTGAGAGAAGCCTTGTTTGCGGAAGCGATGGCAAAGATCTCCCCGGGAGTCGCAGTGGCTGTCCTCGCTCATCAGGACCTTGGACTCACCGGACTTTGGCTATTTGGATCCCCACCGCTTCAAAAGAAATACGGACCGCCAGCGGTTCTGGGCAAAACCCTTCTCTGCATCGGCAACACGGAAAGCGGGGCGGGCAGCGATTCGGCAAACATCGCGATGCAAGCCAATAAGGTCGATGGAGGCTGGGTTCTGAACGGAGCCAAGGCCTATGTCACCAACGGTTCTATCAGTGACTATGCGATGGTCACCGCCTTGTCCGATCCCGACTCAGAACGCAATCGCCGTATCTCCATGTTCCTGGTCGACCTTCATTCCAAGGGCGTGAGCCGCTATAAGCTCAACAAACAGGTTTGGGTTCCTTCCGACCTGACACGGGTTCAGTGCTCCAACGTGTTCGTGCCTGAGGATCATCTCGTTGGGGAGCGCGGCCGAGGCTTGCAGCAAGTTCTTTCCATATTCACGCACAGCAGAGTCGTCATCAGCGCTCTTACCCTGGGCACGGCGCTGGGAGCGTTTGAGCTCGCAGTCGAACACGGAAAAAAGAGAACGATTTTCGGTCGATCCATTTTGGATCAGCAGGGAAAGGCTTTTGAACTGGCTGATCTCTTTTCCAGATTGGAGGCGGCTCGCCTCATGACGCTCAAGGCCTGCTGGGCCATGGACCAGGGACAGGACTTTCGCCTGGAATCCTCTCTTGCGAAGTACCTCGCCGTCCAAATTGCCCGGGACGTCACGATCTGGGCTGCCGATCTTTTCGGCGCTGCTTCCGTCATCCGGGAACATCCGATTCACAAGTTCCCCATGGATGCCTGGGCCTCCTCCCTTGGAGAAGGGACCCAGGACGTCCAAAAGCTCGTGATCTTCAGGGAAGTGATGAAGAAAAGCAGTGACAAGTGACAAGTGACGAGTAACAAGAAAGAAACACAACTCTTCAGTTGACCGCGGTCAGTGGTCCGTAGTCCGTGGTCAGTTGCAGGTTGCAAATTGCAGATCGCAAGTGGCAAGTTGCCGGTGGAACAGGAGACTCAAAGACTAAGAACAATCACGAAAACACGAAACGACGAAGATACGAAAAAAGAGGGGCTTATATTGAAAAACAGGCCCTTTTTCGTGCTTTCGTGGTTGGCTTTTTCGTTTTTCAGCTTTAGGCATTTTAGCCGAAGGCCCTGAGCCCAGTCGAAGGGGCACTTCTTCTAAGGGACAAGGACAATTTTTCCAAACTGCTCTCCCTTCTCCATGATCCTGTAGGCTTCAATCCCTTCACCGAGCGGCATGACGCGATCGATCACCGGTTTGAGTTTTCCGGCCCACAGGAGCGACGTCACGTCTCGGAAGTCCTGGTGGTTGCCCATGGTGCTGCCGATCAGGCTGATCTGCTTCCCGAAAATGTAGCGGATGTCGATTTCGGCCTGCGGCCCCGATGTGTTTCCGATGATCACGATCCTGCCGCCTCGCGCAACGGCCTGCATGCTGCCGGTGAGGGTGGCTTTGCCCACGTTGTCCACCACGACATCGACACCGCGCTTGTTCGTGAGTTTGTAAATCTCTTTCACCCAATCCCCGCGACTGCGGTCCACAGCCACATCCGCGCCAAGTTCCCTGGCCCGATTCGCTTTTCCCTCGTTCCCGCAGATCACATAGACCCTTGCCCCGGCCAGCTTTGCGATCTGGATGGCCATGGAATTGACCCCGCCCCCTGCGCCGACGATGAGAACCGATTCCCCGGGCTTAAGCTCCGCTCGATGCACGAGCATGCGCCAAGCGGCGAGGCTGACCAGGAGCGGAGCCGCCGCCGCTGGAAAATCCAGAGATTCAGGCATGGGAAGAAGGTTGCCCGCGGGAACGGCAAGATAGTCTGCGGCACCTCCCCGGACCTGCTCTCCCAGGATATGGTAGCCGGGGCTCACAGAGGCTTCTCCCCGCCGCGTGAACTCATCCTCTGTGGTGCTGACTCCCGGATCTACCACCACCTTCTGACCGGGCGTCCACCCTGCAACTCCCTCGCCCGGTTGAATCACTTCTCCTGCCACATCCGCCCCGCACCAGTGAGGCATGGGCAGTCTCAGGCCCGGCCAGCCGCGCCTCACCCAGATGTCCAGGTGGTTGATGGCGCAGGCCCGAACCTTCACCAAGACCTGTCCAGGCTTCAGAACAGGATCAGGCACATCTCCGTACTTCACGACTTCCAGTTCACCGTGTTGAAGAAAGTGGAGAGCTTTCAAAGCAGCGCCGTCCTTTTTGATCGATTGGTTTTATACGATTAGCCGGCAGTGAAAACACTGCCCTCGTCAACAACAGGGAGGCGTCTTACAGATTCAGCGGCGCGTC
>JALOPA010000594.1 GCA_025454125.1 Thermodesulfobacteriota bacterium | reverse complement strand
GCAGGTTGCTGAAAAACGCCCATCTACGGCGTTGCCCTCACCCCTCGTCGTTGCGACGTACTGGACTGTACGACTCACTCCTCGGGGTTTCGGGCGCCTTGTATCTGAGCGTTTTTGAGCAACCTGCGAGAATGCCCTTTTTCAGCATCTTGCCAGCATTTCGAAATTGAATGTTGATGACCTTTTCTCGTTAGACTTTCAAAAACCAAAATTTTACTTGTGCTATATCACCCGTGGCATGTTTCCCGCGGCCGCGCCGGTCACGTCCAGGGACATGACGATAGCGTCCTCCAACGGATCGGTGTAGTAGTTTTTTCTCCGGCCGCTTTCCACAAAACCGAATTTTTCGTACAGCCTCCTGGCTGATGAACCGGAGGCTCTCACTTCCAGCCAGATTCGAGAGATCCCGCGTGACCCAGCGAGGTCGATCATTTTCGCCAGGAGAAGGCTCCCGCGGCCTTGCCCTCTGAATCCGGGGTGAACGGCAAGATCGAGCACTTGCATTTCGTCTTGCACCGCCCAGAAGCAACCGTAGCCCAGAAGAGCCTTCCCGGACATCAGGGCCCAGAGTTGGGCAACCGGATTTTCGAGCTCCTGGAGAAAGCCGTTCACAGACCAGGGAGTGGAAAAAGAGGCACGCTCGATCTCCAGAATTCGGTCCAGATAGAATTCTTGATTTTCTACGGTGACCTGCACCAGAGAGGTCATGGCGATTCGAGCAGTTTGCTGGCCAGGGAAATCCCCATTTTACCTGCTTCCTGAGCTTTCTCTGCAAGAGCGGCCACCTTGAGGTTCGGCCGGTTCTGAACGATGGCGATGACCATGGGAAGATTCACGCCGGTGAGAACCTCGATCTTGCCTTCCTTGAGAAAGGACAGGCTCAAATTGGAAGGGGTCCCTCCGAACATGTCCGTGAGGATGAGCACGCCGTCCCCCTTCTCCAAGGCACCGACTTTCGCTTCGATTCTCTTTCTCAGAAGATCCGTGCCTGACGTCTCGGTAATGGCGATGGTGTCGACGGCCTCTATTTTACCGACGATGAATTCGGCGGCGTTCAGCAGCTCTTTGCCCAGATCGCAATGGGTGACAATCAGCAAGCCTATCATAGGGTGAACCTGATCCTAGAAGTCCTCGTCGTTTTGAATGATCGTCTGATAGAGCTCCTTTTTCCCCGGTGCCTCCATCAGGATCTTTCGGAAAGAGCTGTTCTTGAGGATCTTCGCGATCTTCGCAAGGGCCTTGAGGTGGATGCTGGCGGAATTCTCGGGAGCCACCAGGAGGAAGAACAGGTGAACCGGCTCTCCGTCCATGGCCTCGAAATCCAGCCCAGCACGGCTTCTTCCAAAGGAAATAATCGGATGGGTGATTCCGTGGAATTTCCCGTGAGGAATCGCCACGCCGTCCCCGATCCCCGTACTTCCCAGGCGTTCCCTTTCCATCAACACCCGGACGAGGGCTTTCTTGTCGATGGAAGGCTCCCTCTTGACCAAAGCGTCGACGAGTTCCTCCAGAACCCCTTTCTTGTCTTTGGCCTTCAATTCGGGAAGAATGACCTCTTCGTCTGTCAGTTCCGAGAGTTTCATCGCCTAAGATCCTTCAAGGGGGATCAACTGGCCGGCTCGATCAGCCCGATGTTGCCGTCTTTGCGCTTGTAGATCACGTTGATCTCGCGGGATCGGGAATTCCTGAAAACCAGGAAATCCTGTCTCGACGATGAGAGTTGCATGGCCGCTTCTTCCGGGTCCATGGGTTTGGCCACCAGTTTTTCAACCGCGATGGTCGGTTCATCCGCCGCCCCCTCGGCCGCCGCCTCGCTTGCCAGGGTTTGATCTCCCTTGATGGTCTCCGGCCGTCTTTCTCTCAGCCTGGCGCGGTGCTTTTTGACCTGGTTCTCGATCTTGTCCATGACCATATCAATGGCCGAGTACAGGTCTTCGGTCTCTTCGTAAGCTTTGATCCTGGTCCCGTCGACATTCACAGTCACATCCGCCATGTGTCTGAATTTCTCCACCTCAAGCACCACATGGGCCTCCATGGGCGAGTCCAGATACTTCTTGATCTTGGATAGCTTCTCTTCTGCATAGGCCCTCAGGCTCTCTGTGGGTTCCATGCGCCGAAAAGTCACGGTGATCATCATAAACGCTACCTCCCGAAAAAACAAAAACTTATAGCAAAGATGTTTTTCGAAGTCAATGAGGGTTGGGTTAGTAGGGTTTTTTTCTTTTCCTAGATGGCAGAATACCTAATGCTTCCCTGTACTTGGCGACTGTTCTGCGGGCGACGTCAATGTTGTGTTGCTTGAGCATATCCGCAATCTCCTGGTCGCTGTAGGGTCTTGCCCTGTTCTCCGATTTGATGATGTTCTTGAGGTGTTCCTTGACCGTCTCGGAAGAAACCGATTCCCCGTCGAGGCACTGGATGGCGCTGTTGAAAAAGTATTTCAGCTCGAAAACCCCTTGCGGCGTATGGACGTATTTGTTGGTGGTCACGCGGCTGATGGTGGATTCGTGCATCTGGATATCTTCCGCCACATCCCGCAGCACCAGGGGTTTGAGATGGGCAATGCCCTTGTCCAGGAATTCCCTTTGAAAGCGGACGATACTGTTCGTGACCCGGTAAATGGTCCTCTGTCGCTGATGAATGCTCTTGATGAGCCAGGCCGCGGATTTGAGCTTGTCCTGGATGTACTGCTTGGCGCCGTCCTCCAAGGCCTCCTTGCTGGTCAGAATGTCCCGGTAGTAGGCGTTGATCTTCAGCTTGGGCAACCCGTCTTCATTGAGGACGATTTCATAGTCGTCCCCCATCTTGAAAACGTAAATGTCCGGGCTGATGTAGATGGTCTCCTCGTCGGAGTACTGCCGGCCCGGCTTGGGTTCGAAGGTGGTGATGACGGACACGGCCTCAAGGACCTGCTCCAAGGACACGGAAAGACCCTTGGCAATGAGCTCGTATTTCTTGTTCTCGAGCTTGTCCATGTGGTCGAGGATAATTTTTTCAACCAGGGTTCCGCCGAGGTTCTGA
>JALOPA010000593.1 GCA_025454125.1 Thermodesulfobacteriota bacterium | reverse complement strand
CTGGCCTGTATTTCCGTCCAGGCCCGTGATGGAAGTGGCATTCAGGATCACGCCGCTCTTTTGTCTGATCATGACCGGGGCGACTGCCTGAGCGCAGTTGAAAACCCCCTTTAGGTTAACGGCGATCACCAAGTCAAAGTCCGCTTCGCTCATCTGCTTGACGACCTCACCGTTCTTCATTTTCACGAGCATGCTGTCCCGAAGAATGCCGGCATTGTTCACCAGCACGTCGACACGGGCATATCTCGAAAGGACCTCCTGAACCCAGTCTCCCACCGCTTTTCTGTCCCGCACATCAACTCTGTAGAATATTGCATCCGCCCCAAGGCGCGTGACTGCATCGTCACCGGCCTCCTGGTTCACATCGCAGATCACCACCTTAGCTCCCTCTTCCGCAAAACGCTCGGCAGTGGCCAGGCCGATGCCCGCCGCTCCGCCCGTAATCAGGGTCACTTTGTCTTTGAGACGCATGGTTCACAATCTCCTTGTGAAGAAACTCGCCTCAATTCATTCCAGCCGCATAAGAACCGGGATGATCAGGTCCTAGGTCACATAGGGGAGTTTATCCCAGAAGTCCTTGTCTTTGTCCTTCCAGTGGGGGCCGAATCTTCTTTCATAATATTCGTCGAATTTCTCCAGCCATCGCGCCCAGAGGCTTTCCCCTCTGGCTGCGGCCCGCAGCAAATCCGTCAGGTGGGCCACGATGTTGTGCATCTCATCTTTGGGCAGAAAGTAGACAGCCCCCTTCTTGAAGGATTTGACCGTGCTTTCCACGCTGAGGGCGTGGGCGGTCAACATGACAGGAACAATCTTGTTTCTCTTCGCAATGTCCAAGAGCTCAAAACCATTCACACCCATGATATCCAGAATCGCAAGATCGAGTTGTTTTGTCTCCAAGAGACTCTTTGCCTGCTCGAAGGTGGAGGCTGTGGTGATCTTGCACATGGAAAGGAGTTGTCGCAGAGTGTCGAGAACGTCCTTCTCATCGTCCACAATCAGTACGCTTTTTCCCTGAAGCAGATTTTCCTCTTTCATGGCTGCGGCTCCTAAGTCTCCTTATCTCCTCTGGGCTCAAAAGCCAAGTAGGTTCTTGCGTCGGGTCCCTCCCCCCGGTGAATGAACGTCACCTTGAGAGGCATGCCTATCCTGATCTTTTCAGGATTCCGGGCATCCACCCCTTCGATCCTGGCTGCCACACGGCCTCCCTCTTCCAGCTCCACGACCCCCGAACAGTAAGGGCGTTTTCGGTCATACCCTTCCGCCATCATGAAGGGAGGGGGGATGTTGATACAGGTAAAGGCCGCCAGCTTCCCTCTCCCTTTCAACTCCCTCCATTCCAGGTCCGAGCTGTAGCAGGTCGCACACAAGGGCCTTGGAGGGACAAAGGCCGCGCCGCACTTCCTGCACCTGACCCCCATGAGTTTCTCTTCCTGCAAATGCTCGTTGTACGAGATATCGCTAAAAGGCTTCTCTCCCATCGCCTCATCTCCTTTCAAGGATCGTGAAGGTGCACGTTCCGCCAACCCCTCCCAGATTGTGGGCAGCCCCGATCCGAAGGTTCTTTTTCGGCACCTGACGTTTTCCGGCCCGGCCTCTGAGTTGCGTCCAAACTTCGTAGAGTTGAGAGGTCCCTGTGGCCCCCACAGGGTGGCCCTTGCACTTGAGACCTCCGGAGGTGTTGATGGGCATGGGGCCATCCAGCCTCGTGGCCCCCTCGGCCACCGCTTTGTATCCCTCGCCCGGCCTGAAAAACTCAAGGTCTTCGATATGCACAAGTTCCGCTATGGAAAAACAGTCATGCACTTCGGAGAACTGGATGTCCTCGGGTTTCAGCCCGGACATCCCGTAGGCCTCCTGGGCCGCAAATTTCGTCGCCTCAAAGGAGCTGAGGTCCTCGCAGTCATGAAAGCTTCT
This sequence comes from Thermodesulfobacteriota bacterium, assembly GCA_025454125.1. Next base: position 1,111 of record JALOPA010000593.1, on the reverse strand, counting down.
TCCACTCCCCTGGCCTATCCCGACGACATGGATGGGATCGTCGGTGAACCTCCTTGCCATCTCCTCAGACGCCAGCAGGAGACAGCTTGCACCGTCGCTGATGGGACAGCAATCGTAGAGATGCATGGGCCATGCAACCGGCGGGTTGGCTGCCGGATCACGAAGAAAGTCCTTCTCGTCCTTCCATGCGGGCACAGGGATTCCCTTCTTTTTGGCACTTTCCATTCTCACGGCCATCATGTCCCGAATGGTCATCGGAAATTGAGCTTTGGGGTTGAGCGGCGCATTGTTGTGGCTCTTGATCGTCACATTCATCAGGTGTTCCCTGGTGGCCCCGTGTTTGGCAAAATACGCTGTGGCCACGGCGGCGAAGGCGCCCGGAAAAGTGAATCCGACCCGGCTTTCGTAGGGCGCCGTAGCCAGAGCCAGCCCCTCCGCCACCTCTTCTGTAGTGCGCTTGGACATTTCCTCCACGCCGCCCACCAGCACCATATCGTAGAACCCTGAGGCAATGGCAAACACTCCCTCTCGGAAGGCCAGGGCACTCGACGCGCACGCGCCCTCTGTTCGCGTAGCGGGCTTCGGGTAGAGGCCGATGACGTCGGAAATAATGGGTCCCCAATGGGCCTGGTGCACGAAGAAGTCATTTGAAAAATTGCCCAGGTAGAGCGCATCGATCTCCTTGGGATCCACCCCTTTGTCAACGCTGGAACGCATCTCTTTGAATGCCTCCGCAAAGAGGTCCTTGGAATCCTTGTCCTTGAACATGCCGAACTTGGACATGCCCGCGCCGACGATCGCGACCCCTCTTCCCAGTTTTCTCCGCTTTTGCATTTGAATTCCCCCATGGTCACGAGAGGGAGTTGCTCTCCCTCTCAATCCTTGTCCGGCCTCCAGTCCAGTCGGGGCCGACATCAACCCGGATTTCAAACCGTTCATTTGATCATGTTAGGCAGCCACAGAACCGCCTCCGGAAAGGCAACGCAAATAGCCAAACCAATGAGTTGGAGGATCACAAAGGGTAACACCCCCTTGAAAACGTCCATTGTCGTCAATGTTCCTTTGGAGACCCCCAAGAGATAAAATATGGGAGCACCCGCCGGGGGGGACA
>JALOPA010000592.1 GCA_025454125.1 Thermodesulfobacteriota bacterium | reverse complement strand
CCGTCCATGAAGGAGACCACGGCTCCGACGGCCATGTCACCGGAGATATTGGATATGTCGACGGCTTCCATGGTCCTGGGCAGCTTCTTGAGCTTGAGGGCTTCCTGGGTCATGGAAAGGAGATCAGGTTCTGTTCGGCTCTTGAGGAGATTCTCTGCGTTGGCCACGGCCATTTTCGTGAGACGAACTTTTTCCCCCCTGGAAGGGCACTCGATACGAATCCTTTTTCCTGCAAGCTCTGTAATCCATTCCTCAATGCCCGATTGGTCCTCGATCGATTCCGAGAGCAGGATGTACTTTGGAATGAAGGCCTCACGGGCGTAATACTGCTTCACAAAGGCCTCCATGACTTCCGAGGTGGAGCCTTCCTCGTTTCTGAAATCGTAATCACGGCTTCCGGTAAGATGCCCTTTGCGGACAGAGAGGACCACGATCTGGACCCTCGCCTGGCTGCGGGCCAGGCCGATGACATCCTGATCTTCCATTTTTGCGGAAACCACGATCTGGCGTTCCACGGTCCTCTCTACGGCGTGAATCTGATCCCGTATCTTTGCCGCTCTCTCGAAATCCAGCTGTTCCGAGGCGGCCTCCATGTTTTTCCTGAGGGTTTTGATCAGTTCCTGGCTCCTGCCTTCGAGGAACAAGGTCACCTGATCCACGATCTGCTTGTAGGTTTCGCTCGGGACGTCCATGGCACATGGGCCAAGACACCGTTCGAGTTGATAGTTCAGGCAGGGTCGCGGGCGCTTCTGCAAAGACCGTTCTCTGCACTTCCTCAGGTGAAAGATCCGGTCGATGAGTTTGACCGTGCTCCGGACAGACAGGGCCGATGAAAAAGGACCGAAATACCTGGCCCCGTCTTTTCTTGCTTTTCGAACGATGCACAGGCTCGGATAGGGCTCTTTGGGATCCAGGCGCAGCCAAGGGTACTGCTTGTCGTCTCTCAGGATGATGTTGTACCGGGGCAGATGCTTTTTGATGAGGTTGCTTTCGAGGATAAAGGCTTCCTTGTCCGTGCCGGTCAGGATAAACTCCAGGGACTTGGCGCGGCTGATCATGATCTGCGTCTTGACAGGAATGTCACCGGAGGTCTTGAAGTAGGACAGGACCCGCTTTTTCAGGTTCTTCGCTTTGCCCACGTAAATGGGCCGCCCTGACCCGTCCTTGAACACGTAGACGCCCGGGCCTTCCGATGCGTGGGCCCGCAGGAACTCAGGGTCCATGCTCAGCTGTTTTTCGAGCGATTCCTTGACCTGGGTTTCGCCGGACTCCATCGACCTGTTTCCTTGATCCACTCTCTAAAAGACCTTATCCTGGCAGCAAAGATTTAATTCTTGCCTTGCGGGTCTTGCCTTGTACCTTGCACCCTGTACCTTGAACCTTCTTCGTTCACATTCACCTTGCCTGATTCTAGGGTATCTGCTAGGAATTGAACCCGTCAAGAGGATTGTCCTCTGTCTTTTTTCGACCCTGGAGAAGTGAACCGGTGTCCTTCGTTCAAACCACCTTTCTGGCCCTGGTCTGCCTGTGCATCATCGGGTGTACCGGGCTGCGCCATCCGCAACCTCAGACAGGCACCGTCGAGGGCCTGGCGGAACGCTTTCGCCCCGGCCAAATCGTGGATCTGGCTCGCGGCGAAGCCGTTGATTTCGAGGAGCTGATCGCCCGCCTCTCCTCCAAGGACCTCATTTTTGTCGGAGAGGCCCACGACAACCCTGACCATCACCTCATCCAGATCCAGATTCTCCAGGCCGTTGCAAGCCGTTCCCCCTCGCTGACCATGGGCATGGAGTTCTTCCAGAGACCCCATCAGCCCATTCTCGACCGCTACATCGAGGGAGAATCCACTGAAAAGGAATTTCTGGAAGCGGTGGACTGGAAGAGATCCTGGGGATTTGACTATCGCTTTTACCGCCCTCTCATGCAGTTTGCCAGGGAGAGGAAATACAGGGTTCTTGCGCTCAACGCGCCCAACACCCTGGTGCGGAAGGTGGCGAGATCCGGGCTCAAGTCCCTGGAGCCTTCTGAAAGGGACCAGCTCCCCAAGGACATTGACCTCCTCCAGGACGGGCATCGCGCCTTTTTGCGAAGACTGTACGAGGAACACGCTCCTCACGACCTGAAGGAGTTTGAATTCTTCTACGAAGCCCAGTGCGTCTGGGAGGAGACCATGGCGAGCACTCTCGCGGAGCACCTTGGTCCCGGAAAAAACAGGCTTATCGCGTTCACCGGCAACGGCCACATCGTGAACAAATTCGGCATCCCGGACCGGACCGTGAGGCGTGTTCCCGCCTCTGTGGTGACCGTGATGCCTTATCCTTTGAACGGGCAGGAGACGATCGACCGGAGCAGTGCGGACTATGTCTGGTTCACTCTTCCTTCCCCTCAACGTTATTCCATGGGCACGGGAGGCTTCTGGTAGTCATGCATGACGGTGTCGAGTTCCAGTACTGCCCGGTTTGCGGAGGGAAACTGAACTCCAGGAATCTGAAGCCTGAGGAGCCTGACCGGCTGGTCTGCTCAAAGTGCGACTTCATCTTCTACCTCGATCCAAAAGTGGTGGCCTGCTCTATCGTCGAAATGGACGGGCGAATCGTTCTTCTCAAGCGCGCCATTGACCCCCAGAAAGGGAAGTGGGTGCTGCCCGGCGGATATGTGGACCGGGGAGAGGAGGTCAAGGCCGCGGCGGTCAGGGAGACGGAAGAGGAGTGCGGCCTCAAGACCGGCATCAAGGAATTGCTCGGCCTCTATTCCTACCACGGGAAACTGTCAGTGGTCGTCGTCTACCTCGCCGAACCCTTGGGAGGAAAGCTCATCGTGGGCGATGAGACTTCCGAGGTGGGCCTGTATGCGCCGGAAAGCATCCCATGGGAAGAGCTTGCTTTCCAGAGCACCGTCGACGCTTTGAAAGACTACTTAAAGAAAAGAGAGAGTTGGAAATGAGGATCGGACCTCGCCGATTGGAAAGCCTCAACGCAGGGGAGCTTCAGTCCATCCTGGAGCGATCCGCAGTGGACATCACCGCCG
>JALOPA010000591.1 GCA_025454125.1 Thermodesulfobacteriota bacterium | reverse complement strand
CGGCAGTTCAGGCCGCGCTCCCTACATGGCCGGGTCGGTCGCGGTTAAGGTTGCCGGAATGGCCCCCTGTCCGGTGATGGCCGTCCCTGGAACTTGAGATAGGCAGATTGTCGTCCCAGATTCCGAGAACCCCGATGGCACTGCATGCATCGCACCTGAGTTCTGAGGGAGGGAGTATTGTGGCATGAACTGGTACAGGATCGACACTGAAGCGGTATTCAAGCAGCTTCAAACCTCTGAATACGGCTTGTTCGAGCAGGAGGCGAAAAGTCGCCTTGAAAGAGAAGGCCCGAACAAGCTTCCCGAAGCAAAAGGCGTCAGCCCTTGGAAGCTTCTTCTCCATCAGTTCGCCAGCCCCCTCATCTATATTCTCGTAGTGGCCGCCGTGGTGACGGCTTTTTTGGGCGAGCACATTGACACCGGCGTCATTGCTGCCGTCCTGATTCTCAATGCGACGATAGGGTTCTGGCAGGAGTACAAGGCGGAAAAGAGCGTGAGAGCCCTCGATCGTATGGTGGTTTCCCTAGCGAGAGTGGTGAGGGGCGGGGCGGAGAAGGAGGTCCTCAGCGAGACTCTTGTGCCCGGCGATATGGTTCTCCTAGGGTCAGGCATGAAGGTTCCTGCCGACCTCAGACTCATCCGGACTACGGAACTTCGCATTGAAGAAGCCGCTCTCACCGGTGAGTCCGTTCCTGTGAGCAAGACGATTGCATCGATTGGTGATGAGAATCTCACTCCCGGCGATCAGACCAACATGGCTTTCATGGGAACGATCGTTGTCAACGGCAGAGGAAAGGGCATTGTGGTAGGGACGGGAGTGAAGACCGTTCTCGGCCAAATCGCGCGGGATATTAAGGAGCTGGCGGTAACGGCGACGCCGCTTCAGCAGAAGATCGCCGGATTCGCGCACCTGATCGGTCTCATCGTGCTGGGAAGCGCGGCAACCATTTCCTTGCTCGGGCTTTTCCTTGGGATGACGGTAGCGGAGATATTCAAAATAGCGGTGGCCGCCGCTGTGGCCGCGGTGCCGGAGGGTCTCCCGATCGTTGTCACGGTTGCCATGGCCATAGGCCTCAGCAGAATGGCCAAAAAAAACGCGATCATCAGGAAACTCCCCGCAGTGGAGACCCTGGGGAGCACTACCGTGATCTGCTCCGATAAGACAGGGACGCTCACGAAAAATGAAATGACCGTCAAGGCGATTTACGATGGGCTCCATTCCTGTGAAGTCACGGGAAGCGGTTATGAACCGGAAGGAGAACTCTACTGCGAATGGGAGCCCACCGATAAGACAACGCTGGAGAGGATGCGCCAGATCGCACGCATAGGCATGCTGTGCAACGAGTCGAATATTATCGAAGAAAACGGCGAGTTCAAGGTGGACGGGGATCCGACAGAGGCGGCTCTCTATGTGGCTGCCATAAAGGCGGGGCTTGACCGCGAGCGAGAAAAAGCGCTCTACCCGCAGCTTTCCATCATTCCCTTCGAGTCCGAGCGTGGTTTTATGGCCACCCTCCATGGGTTTAACGGCAAGAGAGTCATTTTTGCAAAAGGGGCTCCTGAGAAAATTCTCGAAATGTGTTCCAGTTGGGGCCAGGGCGAGGCTTTTGACCGAAGCAAACACCTTGCGACGGCAGAGCACCTGGCCCAGGATGGAATGAGGGTCCTTGCCATGGCTTACAGGGATGTTCCGGAAAGCTTGTCCGAACTCAAACCGCAGGATGTCGAGGGCGGGTTCACCTTTGCGGGTCTTCAGGGGATGATCGATCCTCCCAGGCCGGAAGCCGCAGAGGCGGTGAGGGGTTGCACGGAAGCGGGCATACGGGTGGTCATGATCACAGGAGACCATGCCGTCACCGCCTCCGCCATTGGAAAGATGATCGGTATCACCCAAAAAGGCGTGAAGGCGCTAACGGGCCGGGACTTGGAATCCATGGATGACGAGACGCTGTTTCAGGAAGTGAGGGCAGTCTCCATCTTTGCAAGAGTCAGCCCTCAACATAAACTCAAAATCGTCCAGCAACTGATGCGACACGGAGAGGTGGTTGCCGTGACGGGCGACGGGGTGAATGACGCGCCTGCTCTCAAAGCGGCTCACATTGGGGCCGCGATGGGCAAGACAGGGACCGATGTCGCTCGGGAAGCCGCAGACATGGTGATCACGGACGATAACTTCTCAAGCATCTTCCATGCCGTTGAAGAAGGCCGGGTGGTTTTTGACAACATACGAAAAGTGACTCTCTTCCTTATCCCTACGGGCTTGGCCGCGATTCTTTCCATCCTGATAGCTATGGCCCTGGACTTGCCCATTCCTTATGTGGCGGCCCAGATCCTCTGGATCAACCTGGTGACCAACGGGCTTCAGGATGTGGCTCTTGCTTTTGAACCTGCAGAAAAGGGAGTGCTCAAAAGAAAACCCCGAAATCCGAAAGAGGGAATCATGTCACGGTTGATGTACGAGAGGACCCTCTTGGTCGGTGTTTTGATATCCCTGGGGGTGATCTCCAATTTCTATTTTGCACTTCGCGAAGAGGTTTCTCTTGAACGAGCTCGCACCATCGCCCTGACGACCATGGTGCTATTTCAATTCTTCCAAGCATGGAACTCGCGATCGGAGCTCCAATCCGTGTTCCGGATCAATCCGCTCAGCAACCCCTTCCTGTTTTACAGTATGGTCGCTTCTTTCCTGGCACAGGTTGCAGTGATCTACGTGCCGGCCCTTCAATGGGTTTTCCGGACAGAGGCCCTTTCAGGAGGGGAGTGGCTTCAGATTGTCCTGGTCGCTCTCACCATCGTAGTCGCCGTTGAGATCGATAAGGCGATTCGCAGGCGAGGGAGATCCGTCAAGGTTTCTTCTCCCACAAAACCCTAGCCTCTGCGAATCCGTATCGTCACCAGATTCTGCCGGTCCGGACACTCCAGAACCGTCTCATCCGCACTTCCCCAGGGATAGGCGCCGCCGAACTGCATGACGTTCAGGCTGGGGAAGATGTCGTGATAAAAGAAGCCGCAGAGCCCGCCCGTGTCCCAGCAG
>JALOPA010000590.1 GCA_025454125.1 Thermodesulfobacteriota bacterium | reverse complement strand
CTCTCTGTTTTCCTGATCACCGCGGTGTGGTCCACCTTTACCCGGGGTGTGGATACCATGGTTTCGATGGACACGCCTCTAGAGTACATGAACCGTCCGCCTGGGATGGAAATCCTGGCCACCTCGGCCAATGCAGTCCGCCTGGAGGTCAGTGGATCTATCGCTCTGTTAAGAAGAATCCAGCCGGAACAGGTGAGCGTCAAGCTGGACCTGAGCAAAGGGGTGCCTGGATCAAACCAATTCGCCATTACCCCTGAAAGCGTCTCCCTTCCGCCGGGCGTTCTTTTGAAGGATGTGAAGCCTCCGGTGGTGGAGGTCACTTTGGACACGACAGTGAAAAAGGAACTTCCTGTCCAGGTGGATTGGGTGGGAAAACTTCAAGAGCCTTATGTGATTGCACAGGTCAAAATCGATCCTCCCGCAGTGCAGGTTTCCGGCTCGGCACAGGTCCTGTCCGCACTCTCCGCTGTCTACACGGAGAAGGTCAGCGTGGACCAAATCGCCCGATCTGGCACCCTCAGCGCCAAACTGCTTCCCTCTCCCCCCTCCCTGAAGCTCGCACCGGAGAAGGTCACCATCGAATATATCGTCAAAGAAAGAGCCCCCTGAGCCGACCGCCCGCATGAGTCACGAGTGACAAGTGCGCCAGAGGCGCATAAATGACGAGTAACAAGTGACGAGATCAGGGCCTGGACTTTTCATTCCTGAGAAACTTGCTGTCTCAGGCATCTAAAATCCCCTCTGTGCACTTGTCCGAGAAACATTCTCCCCTCTCCTGGCGGGAGGGGATCAAGGGGAGGGGGAAATAAACAAGCGTAATAACAAATGCTTCCTTTCACCCCCACCCTAGCCCTCCCCCGTCGAGGGGGAGGGGAATTGAGATCGGTGGATTGGCTCTTCACAGGGATATCGGTTTCTTTCATGGACGCCCCCGCAGCGAAGCGCCGGGGTATGAATGCTCGTTACTCGTCACTCGTCATTTATGCGCCTCTGGCGCACTTGTCACTCTCTTTCAGGCTTCTCTTAGAGCATCGGCGATTTCCATGCCGGACGCTCTGAAGGCAGGCAGGATTCCGCCCGCAAAACCCATTCCCAGCGCAAAGGCCATGGCTTTGAGGATAATGGAGACATTGATTGAAAAACTGAAGGCCAGTTCCGAGAAAGTCTGGAAGTTGGTCGTCGACACGGTGAAGAATTGAAGGAAAGAGGAAAAGAAAAGCCCGGCCAGCCCCCCCAGGCACCCGAGAAAAAGCGACTCCGTCAGAAAGGCGAGCAGAATACTCGTGCGCCTGAAACCCAGGGCCCTCAAGGTGCCGATTTCCCGGGTCCGGTTCGCCACGGATGCGTACATGGTGATCATCCCGCCCACGACCGCTCCGATGGAAAAAACGATCGTCAGGGACAACCCGAGAATCCGGAGGAATTTGGCCATCATCTCGGATTGGTCCTTGTAGTAGGTCGTCTCCCGTTTGGCCTCCAGGGTCAGGCGGGGATCGCTCTCGATCCGGTTCTTCACCTGATCAAACGCCGAAGACTCCCGGAGTTTGAAAAGCACCGATGAATAGACCGGCCGGCGAAAAGCCTGCATGAGCTGATCCACATCACCCCAGATTTCAGAACTGAAGCCCGTGCTCCCTGCATCGAACACGCCCACGATGGTCCAAGAGCGCATGGCAAAGAAGAGGCTTTTTCCGAGATCCGCACCTTCGAACCCCTTCTCAATGCTCCGGCCGATGATGATTTCCGATGAGCCCGGCTTCGGAGTGCGGCCCGCGGCCACGCTCACCTGGGGCCGCAGCAGGAAGGAGTCTTCTGAGATCCCACGGATCACCACGTTGGCAGGGCTCCCGGTCTTTCTCTTTTCCATGGTGATCAGGACCACCATTTCCTTGGCCAGAAGCGGCAGCCTCCTCGGTCCTGAGGCGATTTCGGGCAGAGTCTCCACGACAGAGGCCTGCAGACGGTCTACCCCGCTCTGGACCTCGGCTCCTGAAGATCGGCGGATCACCACCACGTTGTCCTGGGACCCTGTCTCCACCAGCGTCTTTTGAAGCCCTTCGGCCAGCATGAGAATGGAGGCGAAAACAAAAACCACCAGCGCCATACCCGAAGCCGTCAGGACTGTGGTGAGCCGCCGGGCGAGGAGATTCCTCAGGCTGTAGAAGAACAGCAAGCCCATGTCAGCCGACCCTCCCAAGAGCCTGGGTGATGGGAATCCGCAAGGCCCGCCATGCCGGCAGCACCGCAGCGGCAACCCCGACCGCCAGTGCAGCCAAGGCTTGAAAGAGCACCGTCTGATCCGTCACGGCGAACACGGGAAAGTAATCTCCCAGATAACTCAAAAAGAGCTTTGCCGCAGGAAAGGTGAGCAACACCCCCCCGGCCCCTCCCAGCGCAGCAAGGAGCAGGGACTCCCCTAGAATCATGGCGCCCAGGTAAAGGCCTCCGAATCCCAGGGTTTTGAACACCGCATACTCCCCGAGCCTTTCCCGCACGGACATGCTCATGCTGTTCGCCGCCACAGCCATGATGATGACGATCACCACGAAGGAGACCAACTGGATCACCAGAAGAATCGCCTCCGTGAGGGCCACGAACCCCAATTGAAAAGACTTCTCCGTCTCGGTCAGGGTCTCTGCGTAGGAATTCTTGAAAACCCCGTCCACCCTTGAAGCCGTCTCCGCCGCCTCTTCGGGGTGTGCCACGCTGAGGATATAGATTCCCACCTGGTCGGCCATGCCGGATTTTCTCTTTTTCAAGGTTTCATTGAGGTAGTCCCAGTGAAAGAAAAACTGGCTTTCATCCACCCGGCTGTCCCGGCCGGTATAGATTCCTCGCAGGACGAATTCCCAGTTGCCTGAAAAGATGGTCCCGCGAAGGGTGATGACATCACCGATTTCCCAGTCAAAACGCTTTGCCAGCTTGCGGCCTGCAATGCAGGCTCTCCGGTCTCTCAGGAAAACCTGCTTCTGATCCTCAGGCAGCAGATACTCCGAATACAGCTCCAAGTAGGTCCTCGGCTCCACTGCGAAGTTCGCG
>JALOPA010000589.1 GCA_025454125.1 Thermodesulfobacteriota bacterium | reverse complement strand
CTTGAACCGCAGATCCTCTTCTTTTTTCTTAGCCATAGTATCACCTCCCGAAAATAAGGACGTTTCCGTAAAGGCCGACGCCGCCGATGTTATGGACCAAGCCGATCTGCGGATCCTTGACCTGCATGTTGCCGGCTTCCCCTCTGAGTTGGAGAACGATGGTCCTCACTTGTGATCCTCCGGTGGCGCCGATCGGATGACCCTTGGAGAGCAACCCGCCGTCCACATTGACGGGAATGCTTCCTTCTTTGTAGGTGCCCTTGCTCCGGATCAGATCCCGCCCTTCACCGGGCTTCGCAAAGCCCAGGTTTTCGTAGGCCATCATTTCCGCTATGGTGAAGCAGTCATGAACCTCGGCGACGTTGATGTCTTTGGGGGTGACGCCGGCCATTTTGTAAGCCTGCTTGCCTGCGATCTCTCCCACGCTCAGGCCGGAGAAGAGATCCCGGCCGGCCATGTTCACGGGTGCAGAAGCCGCACCGATGCCCAGGATCCACACCGGTTTCTTCGAAAAGGCTTTCGCCTTCTCTTCGCTCGCCACGATGATGCAGGAGCTCCCGTCGGCATTGGCGCAGCAGTCCCCGACGCGAAGGGGGCTGGCCACAGGCCCGGCCATGGGGCTCTGCGGGTCTGTGAACATTTCGGCCGTGACGGCCTTCCGGTAAACCGCCTTCTCATTGATTTGGCCGTAGGTGGAAGCTTTGACGCGGATGAGGGCCAGGTCTTCAGGCGTCGTGCCGTACTTGGCCATGTGAGCCCTGGCGTGCATCGCGTAGTAAGCGGGCATCATGGTTCCAAAGGGGCTCTCCCACTGGATGTCTGCCCCACGGCCCATGCGCTCCTGGGACTCGGCCGAGGAGATTTCCGACATCTTCTGGAACCCGATGACCATGACCACGTCGTGAAGCCCGGCTTTGACCATCGAGTAGGCGACCTTCAGGCCCGTCGTGCTCGACGAACAAAGGGTTTCAACGTAAAAGGTCGGTTGAGGAGTGAGCCCCAGGTATTCAGCCAGGACGCCTGCCGGCGATCTTTGCTTGTCATACTCTGGAGCGGAGCAAATCACTGTTGCGTCGATATCCTTCACGGAGATCTGCGCATCCTTCATACACTCCTTGAATCCTTCAAAGGCGAGCTCACGGATGGATCCCGGGAACCCTCGCACAAAGGCACTCTGGCCTACACCGATAATTCCTACTTTACCCATAAGCAACCTCCAATTGTGAAGAGTGACAACGAATAAGTAACGAGTGACAAGTAACAAGTAACAAGTGACAAGTAACGAGTAACGAGTAAGACCTTTTGCAAAAAACCAATATAGGAAAAGTGGGAATGGCGGTCAAGTCAAAAGAGACGACATTCATCCCTGAACTGAGCCAGTTCATGATCCGCGAGCTCTTTCAGGGACGCCGCCTCTTTCTCGCTGGCTTTTGTAATGCGCCCTGAAAGTCTCACAAAATCCAGAAAATCCGGCTCCATGGGGAGCGAGTGTACGTAAGGAGCGGCTGAATGGCTGAGCACGTGGAGGGACAGTTCCTTTGAAAGGCGATTGCTGAATTCTTCGAAGCGGCCCGTGAAACGGTGATTTTTCAGGAGATCAAGGGTTTCGGAGTCGACGAGGACCCTCAACAGGTAGGCGTTTGCGCGAGGCGGAAGAGAGGTCTTGAAAAAGGAGTAGAGTCCGAGAATCGAATCAGCGCGGAGGTGCTGGTCCTTCTCCGCCACGGCCACAAGGTTCAAAACAGGGGCGCCCCAGCCCAGGATTCGGAACAGAGGATTCACGGACCTGCTGGAATAGGAGAAGGAGTCAAGCCCTTGAGAAAGGCGGAGCCAGAAAGTTCTAGCCTCGGGAGACAGGAGCTGGAAGATCCCTGCTTCCACGCAGGACTCCCGGCTGCATTTATCGCCATAATCCACTCTGTAACGCAGGTCTTCACCGCCGTTTTGAGAGGGGTGGAGCAGGCAGCCGATGCGCTTGAAGCCGCCGTCCAGATACCCCATGCCCCAGCAACTGAAACCCGTGATCGGTAAGACAGACTTTTCTGCTCTTCTGAAGGAGGCGGTGTTCTCTCTGAGGGACCTCTTGATCTCGTTCTGATAGTGGGAGTGCTCGTATCCGGGCGGCCGAATGGGAGGACAGCAGGCAAAACAGGATTTCATATCATCCGGGGCGCAGAGGGTGGAAGGTGTTTCGGTCATCTGGCGTTCGTCTTGCCGGGTAAATCTTCGGGTTTGTTGATGTTGAAAAAGGACCTCAAGTCCGGATCCCACAACCGGAGCTCTTCTTCGTCCACGTAACGCACGCGCAGTTCGGCAAAACACTTCAGGATCTGGTGCTGGTTTTGCCCGATCGCTTCCCGGATCACAGGCAGGCACTTTTTCGAGTACAGGGCGTGAAGGGGTTCCAGCATCCAGTCCATGCGCGGCACCACCGCATCGAAATCGTCTCTCACCTCAACCATGTGGCGGATGAGGTTTACGTTCAAAAAAGGCATGTCGCAAGCCACGAAAAATCCGTGCTCACCCGACAGGGACGTCAGGCCGGTGTAGATCCCGCCCATGGGCCCGAAGCCTTTCACAAGATCCTCGACCATGGGCATCCTCAGATAGGCATAGGCCTCGGGAGTGTTGGTGAGCAGGATCACCCGTCCAAAAATGGATTTCATGACCCTGGCCACGCGATCGACCAGCCGCACGCCGTCGATTTCAACGAACGCTTTGTTGCTCCCATATCGCGAGCTCTTGCCGCCCAGCAGGATGAATCCGTTCACCGTCTCTAAAAGGGGTAGGTTCGTTTTGTTCGGTCCAGGTGTCATGGCAGATAGCTTTTTCAAGGGTTATCCCCTTATACAAAATGGTTACGCGGACGTCAGTAAAAAAGCTCGTCCACCCTCCCCCAACCCCTCCCGTCGAGGGCATAAGCGTTAACTTAAGAAGGGGGGTGACAGAGTAGTGTCCCGCACTGCGTGGTTCTAGCCACACCCCAATCAGCACTGCCCCCCCACCGCCCGTGCCGGCGACCGCTACCCCCACACGGGCA
>JALOPA010000588.1 GCA_025454125.1 Thermodesulfobacteriota bacterium | reverse complement strand
CCGACACCCTTTCATCCGCAGCGGCCATGAGGGTTACAGGGTCGATGCGATCCTTCCAGAGCTCGAGACACAGCCTGCCCACCACTTCCGACTCCTTCTCCCCTCTTTGCGTCTCCTGAAGGGTTTTTTCCAGCGCGAGGGAAGCCTTTTCCCCGAGCCAGCGGTATCGCGCGACCTCCTCCGGTGTAAAAGAGTAGCGGAGCCTAGCGATATCCTCTGCCATGTTCACCGCCCCAGGAAACGGGACATCGCTTCCAAAAGGGCACCCCTGGGTCAGGTCCTTGACGACAGCGGCTTCTTGATCTTCATACCAGGGATAGATCTTGGGAATGAACCCCTGCGTCTCCAGGCCTTCCTCCTGGACCATTCGAGGCGCTTCGATGTTGTTTGCGATCAGGTATTTTTGCCCTTTCGTGATAAAGAGGGAGGTCGCACCCATCTCTGTTGTGATTCCCACGAGGTTAAGACCTCCCCCTGTCATCCAGGAAAAGTTCGCCTGTCTCTTAAGAAGAACTCCCTGAAGGCCTTTAGATTCGATGAGTTCCCTCACCCTTCTCTCTTTCTCCAGGATCTCCGCATCACGTCCCATGGGTTCCCCCTTCACTGAGCAAGAACCTCAGCCCACGTCGTGACCGACCATTGGGTTTTGAACAGCTCGTCGACAGTCGATTTGGCCTTCGCTCGGAAGGATTCGGCATTCGGGATCACCACCTGCATGCCTTGGCGCTGCAGGGACACGAGGGTACCCGGTTCGTCGGTCTTGATCTTGTTGTTCGCCCACTCCTCCGCGTCCTTGCCGGACTTCACGATGAGGTCCTGGTCCGCCTTGGACAGCTTGTCGAAGAAAGGCTTGTGGATCAGGATCCCCGCGGTCTGCACCAGGTGGTTGGTGATGATCAGATGGCTCTGGACCTCGTAAAGTTTGAAGCCGGCAATCTGAGGCAGGTCGCCCTCCGAGGCTTCGGCTTTTCCTGACTTAAGGGAAGCGTAGAGTTCAGGCAGCGGCACGCCGACAGGGTCTGTGCTCATGGCCTTCCAGACCGCCATCCAGGTGGGGATGGGCGGCAGGCGGAGCTTCAGATTGTACACGTCCGCCGGTGTGTACACCGGTTTCTTGGTCGTCATCTGCCGCAGTCCCCGGTAGAGGGTCGCCAGGTACTTCAGGTCGTTCTTTTCCAGCTCGGCCCGCGCCTGCTGGCCGAGCTTACCGTTCCAGCACCGCATGTAGTGGTCAAAGTCTTTCATGACGTAGGGAGCGGTGAAGAAATAGTACTGAGGCGCATAGAGCTCCAGGAAGTTCGTCCCGTTCGACTGCATTTCGATCTCACCGCCGCGGTTCATCTTGTTGATGTCTATTTCCGCTTTGGTGCCGGCGTCGATCTTCACCTCGATCCGGCCTCCGCTCCCCTTTTCAACGAGTTCCTTGAACTTCTCCGCGGCGTCCACCACGATCGTTCCCGACTTGAAAGGGCTGGCGATCCGAATCGTTGTTTTCTGCCCCGACGGGGCCACAGAACCGGTCTGCGCGCACCCGTAAAGGAAACAGGCCAGCGCGACAATGGAAAGAACGAGACCCCATTTGCACGTTCTCATGATGTCACCTCCTTCTGAATCCCGTGGTTATTTGATGTCCTTGACCAGTTTGCCGTAGAACTCATGGTCGCCGGCAATCAGTTTCGCGAAAGCCTCGGAACCCAGGTAATTCAGATTCACGGCCATGTCCGCGGCATTCTTCTTCAGCACCGGGTCATCCATTCCCTGCTTGAAGGCATCGTGGAGTTTCTTGATGACATCGGCGGGCGTGCCCTTGGGCGCAGCCAATCCCCGCCACATGCCCATGGCAAAAGGGATCCCCTGCTCCTTCACGGTGGGTACATCCGGAAACATGGGCAGCCTCTTCTCGGCAAACAGGGCGATGATCTTCAGCTTTCCCGCCTGGATCTGCGGGATCCCTTCGGGAGGGGAAACGGACACCGCGTTCACGTGGCCGCCGAGAATGGCGGTCACAGAAGGTCCTCCGCCCGAGAAGGGGATGTGATTGAATTTCACGCCTGCCGCCTTTTCAAAAGCCAGGGCGACCAGATGAACTCCCCCGCCGGCCCCGGAATTTCCAACGGTGATCATGTCAGGATTTTGCTTGGCATAATCCAGAAATTCCTTGAGGCTCTTCCAGGGCGCATCGGATCGGATCAGGAACATGGACGGATCGCTCACCACATTGAGGATCGGTTCGAAATTCTTGTAGGTGAATGCCGTGCTGACCTGGTGCGGCAGGATGGTCATGGGGGTCACGGCTGCCGTGAGGGTGTACCCGTCAGGCCCTGCCTTCATGCCTTCCGTGTAGCCCACAGCGCCGCCGCCACCGGGTTTATTCACGACGACCACCGGCTTACCCAGGACCTTCCCTGTCGTCGCTGCGAGGGCACGGAAAATCAGATCGGTCGCGCCTCCGGCAGCCCAGGGAATGATGATCTGAACTTCCTTGGTCGGGAAGTCAGCCGCCTGACCGGGCACGGCGGCCAAGAACGAAAGGACAAACAATAGGGCAAACAATTTCTTCCACATCTCTCTCCCTCCTTCCTGAATCCGGGTGATTAAGCTCTACGATCTCCTCTTTAGCCTCTTCCGCTTCCTCCTTTCCTCGTGGATGTACGGACAACTCTAAACAGCGGCATCAGCAGAAAGAGCCCTGTCGCTATCAGAAATCCCAGGGAAATGGGGCGATCCACAAAGATGTTGAAGTTTCCGTGCGAAATCATAAGGGATTGCCTGAAGGCAACCTCCAGCTTCGGGCCTAGGACCAGCGCCAGCAGAAGCGGGGCACCCTCATAATCCAGTTTTCTTAGCAGGAACCCCAGCCCTCCGAAGAGGAGCATGACCCAAAGGTCCGCGATCGAATTGTTCACCGTGTACATCCCCGTGAGACAAAACAAAACCACCAGAGGCAACAGGACTCTTTTCGGGATCCTCAGAATGTTGGCGAAGAAAGGGACAAAGGGCAGGTTCAGCATGAGAAGGATGAAATTCCCGATGTACATGCTGGCGATCAC
>JALOPA010000587.1 GCA_025454125.1 Thermodesulfobacteriota bacterium | reverse complement strand
GCGGTGAAGAGGCTCGTGGCCCAGGTGATCAAGGTGGCCAAGGAAAAGAAACGGAAGATCGGGATTTGCGGCCAGGGACCCAGCGATTTCCCCGAGTTCGCGGAGTTTCTGGTGGAGTGCGGCATTGACTCCATCAGCCTGATCCCGGACACGGTGGTGAAGACAAGGCTCGCCATTGCCAAGAAAGAAAAACAGCTCGGAATTAAACCCCATTAGAAAGCCCAAGTTCCCTATGCAAGGTATACGAATTCTGGGGACAGGATCCTATGTCCCCCCCAAAAAACTGACCAACTTCGATCTCCAGAACATGGGGCTCGACACGACGGACGAATGGATCGCCCAGCGCACCGGGGTGCGGGAGCGGCGCATCGCCGACCCGGACGTGGCCACCTCGGACCTTTCCCTTGAAGCCGCGCGCAAGGCCCTTGACATGGCGGGACTCACGGCCAAGGACCTGGATCTCATCATCATCGGGACCATCACGCCCGACACCTGCTGCCCGTCCGCGGCGAACTGGCTTCAGGCCAAACTGGACGCACCGCAGGCCGTGACCTTTGATGTGACCGCGGCCTGCTCCGGGTTCATCTTCAGCCTCAATGTGGCGACCCAGTATCTCCTCACCGGGTTTTCAAAGACCGTGCTCGTGGTGGGGGCGGAAGTCATGACCCGGACCCTCAACTGGAAGGACAGGACCACCTGCATTTTGTGGGGGGACGGCGCCGGGGCCGCCATCTTGACCCGGGACAGCGGGGGACATCAGATCCTCTCCACTCACATCCACACGGACGGGAAAAACGGGCAGGATCTTCTCATGCCTGGAGGCGGGTCCAAAACCACACCGATTTCCCACGAAAGCGTGGACAAGGGGCTTCACACGCTGAACATGATCGAAGCCAACGCCAGCTTCAGGGTGGCGGTGCGGCACTTTGTCGAATCCATCAAAGAGGCGGCGGACCACAACAAGGTGGCGATCAAGGACATCGCGTGGTTCGTTCCCCATCAGGCCAACCTGAGAATGTTTCAGTCCATCGCAAAGACCCTGCACCTGCCCATGGAAAAATTCTATGTGACCCTCCACAAGTACGGAAACATCTCCTCCGCCTCCTGTGCCATAGCCTTTGACGAGGCGGTGCGGGATGGAAGCATCAAAGAAGGGGATCTCGTGTGCCTCCCTGTGTTCGGGGGAGGGCTGACCTGGGGAAGCGCTCTGGTGAAATGGTAACAGGTCGAAAGGGGGTGTCCCATGGCTGCGAAGTCAAAAGTGACTGTCAGAACCATGAACGAAAAAGACCTTGACGCCGTTGTGGCGATCGACACCAAAGTCCTGGGCAAATCCAGATGGGATTACTGGCTCGGGAAAATGAGCCTGACCGAACAACGTTTGCCCATGGCCTCCCTGGTGGCGGAAGCGGACGGAAAAGTGGTCGGCTTTATTCTGGGGGATGCCAGCGGATATGAGTACGATGTGCCGGAGAACATCGGGTGGATTGACACCATCGGTGTGGATCCCGACTATCAAAAGCAGGGCATTGCCCGGATGCTGATGCAGGAAATGATCGCAAACCTCAAGAAAGCCGGGGTCGACACGATTTACACCCTGGTCAACTGGCCGGACTGGGACTTGCTCAAGTTTTTTCACGACTCCGGGTTCCAGAAAGGCCCTCTCATCAACCTGGAACTCAAAATCTGAGCCAAGGTACAATGCAAACACAAGGGCCTCACGGAAGACCGTGAGGCCCTTGTGTTTGGAGCCGAAGGCGGCGTCTCTAATGGAGCTGAACGAGAAGGCTTCGATCGTCACTCCCGCGGAGGCGGGAGTCCAGCAGGGCTTTGAAACACTGGATTCCCGCCTTCGCGGGAATGACAGCCCTACCGGCGGACCGACTTGAGTAGAGCGCGTTGGCCAAAACCGCAATGCGGATTGGGCGGGCCATTGCGCCCGCCAGCACCAGGTGTTCATCAAATTTCAGAATTAATCCTTCCCTGGTCCTCCGGCTCGGGTCGAGGCGGGAGGGAACGCGAGCGCTTCGGTCAAGTGGTACGCGGCCTGCAGGTAGGAGGTCGGGCAAAGCGGGAAGCACTCCTTGCAATTCCAGCACTCCTTGGATGCGATCTCCGGAATGAAACAGATCTCTCGGTCGGCACCTCTGTCAACAAAACCGACGGCGTTCTTCTTCTTGACTTCAGTACAGTACCTGACACACAGACCACAGAGAATGCAAAAGGAGGCCTCTTTTTCAAAGCGGTCTCTGTCCGCTCCGTACTCCTGAGCCAGGGCCTGCAGGGCCGGGGCATCGGGCGCATGAGCCAGCAGCTGCTCCAGGAGAATTTTGCGGGTTTTATCGACCTTCTCGGATCGGGTTCTCACCACCAGGCCGGATTCGACCGGGTAAAGGCACGAGGCGACGAGGGTGGTTCGGCCGCGAGCCTCCACTTCGACCACGCAAATCCGGCAAGCCCCATAAGGCTCCAGCTTCTCGTGGTGGCAAAGGGTCGGAATCGTGATCCCCACACTCTGTGCTGCCTTCAATACGGTCGTCCCTTCCTTTGCCTGCACTTCTCTGCCGTCAATCTGCAACCGGATGTCGCTCATTTCTTTTTTCTCTCTCTCACAATGATTCTTGCTTCCTCAGGAATGGGAGGCGGAACAGGCTCGCCTGAGATCTTCTTCACCGCACGGAAGCGAGGGGGGCACACTTCAAAACACGTTCCGCATTTGACGCACTTATCCTGGTCAATGACGTGAATCAGGTTCTTGCCGCCTGCAATGGCCTCTGAAGGGCATTTGCGAAGGCAGGCCATGCAGGCCTGGCATTTGGCCGGATCAATGGTGAAGGCGATGAGATCCTTGCACACATGAGCCGGGCACCGCTTCTCCCTGATGTGGGCCTCATACTCATCTCTGAAGTAGCGTATCGTGTTGAGAACCGGGTTCGGGGCGGTCCCCCCCAGTGCACAAAGGGATGCATCCCTCGTGGTCTCGCCCAGTTCCTCCAATAGCTCAATGTCGCCCTCTCTTCCCTTTCCTTCACAAATCCCGGTCAGAATCTT
>JALOPA010000586.1 GCA_025454125.1 Thermodesulfobacteriota bacterium | reverse complement strand
GTCAAAATCCCCATCTTTTCCGCTCCTGAAAACGCCATGCGCGCCTTCAATCATTCCTACAAGTGGCCCTTCCGAAGGCCGTCGCCCCTGAAGGTTCAGTCCCTGGACCGGGTGAATCGTGAGAAAGCGCGGGAAATCGTTTCCCACGGGCAAAAGAACGGGCACCTGCTGCTCCACGAGTCTTTGAAGCTCCTTGAGCACTATGGTTTTTCTGTTCCTGCCTGCGCTCTTGTGAAGACCCAGGCGGAAGCGCTTCAGTTTTTGAAGACCTCCAAGGGCTCTGTGGCCATGAAGCTCCATTTCCCTCATTTTTCCCACAAGAGCGACATCGGTGCCGTGCAGCTGAATATCAAAACTCAGGCGGAGCTCGAGAGGGCTTTCACAACGCTCGCCACGCTGGGCGGCGAACAAACCGAAGTCCTCATCCAGACCATGGTCACGAGCGGCAGGGAAGTCATTCTGGGGGGCAAGCGCGATCAGAGTTTCGGCCCCATTGTGCTTTTCGGCCTGGGCGGCATTTTCGTGGAGGCCCTTCAGGACGTGGTCTGGCGAGTGGCCCCCCTCTCCTACGAAGAAGCGAAGAGGATGATGGGAAGCATCCGGGGGGCCAGGGTGCTGCAAGGCCTCCGAGGGGAAAAGCCCTGCGACGTGGAGGCGGTTGCGGACCTGCTGGTCAGGCTCTCCCACCTTCTCATGGATTTTCCCCAGATTCAGGAAATCGACGTCAACCCGGTGCTTGTGTTTGCTGAGGGACAAGGGACGGTGGCTGTAGATGCGCGAGTCATCCTGGCGGGCCGATGAAAAAAAGGACTGAGGGATGAGTAATGAGGACTGAGTGGCTCTAAATGGAGATCTCTTCGTTGAGTGACTCAGTCCTCAGTCCTCGTGCCTCATTACTTTCTTCGTGTGCCGCGACCCATGCACCGTATACCTTGCACCTTGTACCTTGTACCGATTCGATTCTGTCGATTCGAACGGGAACCATTTCGTTCCTGAGCTCCCGAGGGAATGGGAAAAGCACAGGCAGGTAATTGTCGCTCAGCCCTTCGATCAGGCCTGCATGGGATTTGTCCCAACCCTGCGTCAGGACCTGGAGCGTGTTGCCCACGCAGGACCGGTAAAAGGTCTCCCGCTTCTTCTGACCGAGGCTCCTCAAGTCCTCCGCCCGTCTCTTGATCTCCCGATCGTCCACCTTGTCTTTAAAATCCCAAGCCGCTGTCCCCTTCCTTGGCGAAAAGGGAAAGACGTGGAAATAGGAAAGGGGCAGGTCTTTCACCAAACCATAGGTGTTGAGGTGAGCCTCTTCTTTCTCCCCAGGGAACCCCGCCATGATGTCCGCGCCGATAGCCGCCAGAGGAATCCGGCTGCGGATCGATTCGACCAGTTCAGCATAGTCTTCAGGGGTGTAGTTCCTGTTCATCCTCTTCAGGACCTCCTTGTCCCCGCTTTGGAGAGGGATGTGGAAGTGGCGGCAAAGCCACTCTTCGGATGCGGCCATCCGGATCAGATCCGGCGCGACTTCTTTGGGTTCGATGGAACTGAGCCTGATCCTCAGAGGCAGTTTCTCCCTGCCGATGAGGAGGAGCAGCTGCGTGAGCGCCATGGCGGGACTCAGATCGACTCCGTACTTGCCTAAATGGATGCCCGTGAGCACGACTTCCTTGTATCCCTGTTCGGACAAAGACCGGAGCAGGGCAACCACCTTGGCGGGATCGAGACTTCGCAAGGGTCCGCGGCTGAAGGGCACGATGCAGTAGCTGCAGAAAGAATCGCATCCGTCCTGGATTTTCAGAAAGCTTCTGGTTCGCTCGGACAGAGGAAGGATCTCGCCCGAGAGAGACGCGCTGAAGTCTCCAGGCGGGAGGCAGGCCGGCATTCCCTTTGCGCGGTCCCGCAGGACTTCGGCAAGGCGACCCTTCAGGGCGTTTCCTGCAACGAGATCCAGGCCCTCGATCCTGGAGAGTTCTTCCGGAAAGGCCTGGGCATAGCATCCGGTAGCCGCGGTCAGGGCTGAAGGGTTTTCTCGGATCGCCCTGCGGATGGCCTGCCTGGACTGGTAGGAGGCGCTCTGGGTGACGATGCAGGTGTTCACGACGTTCAGGTCCGCAGACTCGCTCTTTTCAGCAGGAACCCAGCCGGCCTTGATCAGCGCTTCTCTCAAGGTCGCCGACTCGCACTGGTTCACCTTGCATCCGAGCGTTACGATTTTAAAAGTCTTCCCCATCTGAAACTCTTTTGACCTAGCCGTGCACCGTGGACCTTGAACCGTGCACCTTCTTGATCCACCCTCCCCCGAGCACCTTCTCCCCTTCATAACAGACAAGCGCTTGCCCCGGCGTGATCCCCCACTGAGGCTCTTCGAACTCGAATTTCACCTCTTCCGCGGTGATCCCCTCCAGCCATCCGGCACCGGCGGCGTGTCTGTAGCGGATTTGAGCAAGGGCCCTCGTTCTGTCCAGCCGCGGTTTTCCGTCCAGCCAATTGAAGGATTCCGCTTCAACCCGCGTCGAGCAAAGCTCCTGCTTTCTTCCTACAACGACCTCGTTTTCCTCCGGCCTGATCTCCATCACATAGTAGGGCTCAGGCGAAGCAATGCCGAGTCCGTGACGCTGGCCGATGGTGAACCTGTAAGCGCCGAGGTGCTCCCCGACCGTCCCTCCTTCCTTGGTCACGATCCTGCCCCGTTGCGCAATCCCCATCCCTTTGCTCTTTTCAAGGAAGAGACGATAATCGTTGCCGGGAACAAAACAAATCTCCTGGCTCTCCGGTTCTGTGGCCGTTGGCAGCTTCAGTTTGGCGGCGAGCTGGCGGGCCTCCTTCTTGGTCATTTGGCCGAGGGGAAGCACCGTCCTCAGGAGATGCCGTTGCTCAAGTCGGTGGAGGAAATAAGACTGCTCCTTGCTTTGGTCCGTGCCCCGCCACAGCTCCGCCGGTGAGTTTTCAGGCTTTTTCACCACGGCATAGTGGCCGGTGGCCACACAATCGATTCCCTCCCTGTCTGCCTGCTGGAGCAAATGGTCGAACTTGATCACCTGGTTGCAGACCACGCAAGGGTTCGGCG
>JALOPA010000585.1 GCA_025454125.1 Thermodesulfobacteriota bacterium | reverse complement strand
GCCACAAGGGCAGTGACGCGATTGGAGTCCGCTTTCTTGGGGAAGGAGATGAGGGGCAGATAATTCCTGGCCGTGGTGAGTTTGACTTCTATCTCTGGACCGGAGCCTTTAACAACAAAGTCTCCGGCCGCATGATGCCACGGATAGATTTGCCGATAGGTTTCAGGGTCATAGTACAGAGTGAGAATTCTCGAAGCGTCCCTGAAGATGCTCCGCCCTTCTTCAATCGAGGCTGTTCGGCTTCCTTTCTCCATGTCCCAGATCAGAAGGGCGCGCTTTCCATCCTGATCCATCGCGAGGTGCCACTCGTGATAACCTTCCAGCCATTGAGCCACGCTCATGATGACGCTTTCACTGCCCTTGGCGTTTGAACACAGGGCCTCGGAGGCCACATACACTTCCGGGATGGAGCCGTAGGGGAACTGTTCGTTCAGATGCTTCATCGTTTCGTATTCACGCAGGAGGAGGCCTTTTCGCTGTTCTCCGAAGGCGGTGCTGACTGCAATTTTTTTCCTTGCCCCATGGCCGGTGATCTCGACGCTCGCCACATGATAGAGGGTGCCGTGCTTTTCACTGCGGATCAGCAGATCGTCGATGGGATCGGAAAACAGGGAAGCTCCGAGGATAAAACGCTCAATGCTCTGAAAGTAATCTCTCAGGGTGAGGAAGGGATGCTCCTCAAAGGGATTGAGGAGAAAGGCGCGGTTCAGCGTTTTCTCGTCAAGCGAGACGTCCCCTTCGGTGGAGGAGAAAAGGTATTGGACTATCATAGTTTTGCCACAGACTCAGCGGCGAGTTGCTGGATGGTGGTTTCCTCGATCTGCCCTGTCCGGTAGATGTCTATGGGCGCTGTGTCCTCCATGAGTTTTGTCAGATCCTCTTTTGCCTCGTGGGCTTTGAGATGACCAAGAAGGATCGCCGCATAGCCTCGAACCTCGGAATCGGGATTACGGAGAAGTGGGATCATGGGATACGAGAATCTTCGGAGCAGGTCAGGCCTGGTCTCACCGATTCTTGCCATAGCTCGGAGGACTTCAGGGAGGAGCGCAGGGTCCCGCGAAATCTGGACAAGCTGGGGGAGGAACCCCGAAAAATGATCGGGCAGAGCGCCGATGATCTCGCCGATCGCGTCCACGGATCCCCAGCTGGAGGCTGCGGTGTCGGAGACCGACGTGAAGAGCCCTTGCAGCAGCTTAGAGATGGTTCCGGGATCTCTTTGGGCAATCACGCCGCAGATCTTTCCCAGGGCATCAGCCGCTCTCCAGCGCAAGAGCTTCTCGGCGGAGTAAAGCACTCTTTTCACATCCCTCAGAATCCTTTTGTCCTGAACAGCCAACTCGAGAAGAGATTCAAGGTCATAATTAGTGATCAGTTCTTCAACGGCCTGCTTCGAATCGGTCCTTCTCAGAGTCTTGGAGCCAACCGCCCCTGGCTTGGGGGAAACTGGCGCGCCGGGCTTGGCGGGAAGAGCTTTTGCCTCGACGGGTTTGTTCAATCGGATGAAGTACAGAACCCCGGAGATTCGTCTACCCTCGTAGACCCCAGCGTGGATGACATGATGCGTTTCCAAATCGTAGTTTTTGAGCTGCTTGTCCAGGTAATCCTCGTCAGGAGTGAGGTCCCACGCGCAATCCCAGTCTCCGGTGCAGGCATGGACAAGCGCTTGGATCATGGCCGAACCGAGATTGTGGCCGGTGACGTCACAGGCGTAGACGGCGCCGCAGGAACAAACGCCCACCGGCATCTCCCTTGAAGGGACCTCTTCAGGCTTTTGGACCAACATGCCGCAGAAAGGGCACAAAGGCTTTGTCATGATGTCTTTTCCGAAAAATCGGCCAACCATTTTTATACCCACGAGAAAAGTCTCGCCAGCTGGCGAACACTTCAGTTTGATTATTGCACCATCAGTCAGGCACAAAGGTGCAACCCGCCGCACTGACGGCGGGTAAAAGGCACATAGGCACAAAGCTAAACAAGGGACATAGGCACACAGACACAGAGGGACAAAGCAGAAGAAATCTTCTTTTCTTTACCCTTTGCATCTTTGCCACTCTGTGCCTTTGTCCCTTACACATCAAGATCTATTCCTGCCCCTGTTTCATCCCACTCGAAATCCACGATCTCGAAATCCTCGCCTCTTGACCTGAACTGAATCATCCATTTCGCATACTGAGGCCCGGCAAACTCGCAGCCGATCGTCCCTAGCCTGGCATTGAGTTTCTTGAGCTTAGGAACGATTTCCTCATAGAAGAACTCCTGTATCTCGCTCTTCTCTTCGTCTGTCAGTTGATCCTTCATGGCACTGAGAAACCTTCCGAACCCCATCGCTTGCAAGCGTTCCGTCATTCCCGCGCAGGCGGGAATCCAGTTGTTTGTGTTTATTCTGGACTCCCGCTTTCGCGGGAGTGACACTTATGGGTGAGGAGGCAAGAAGGCGAGGGCTCAATCGGGTTCTACTTTGTCGGTCCTGGGACATCGAGGGTGTAACAGGAGTTGCCGGAGCCGCAGGACTTGGTCGTGAGGGTCGGCCTTTCTCCGGCACCCTTGGCCATAACATGACTGGTTTTGCTCAGGACCCGTTCAAAGGACTCGCATTTACATTTCGGACACTGCATTTCCATAGTGTCGTCGGACTTCGCCACAATCTTCTCAAAAAGATTGCCGCACTCAAGACACCGAAACTCAAAGATAGGCATAACCGAAACTCCAAAAACACTTATTTTCGTGATAATAATGGCAAAATATAGTGATTTCTGGGAATAATGTCAAAGAAAAGCCTCTTCCCGGAAATGGGCCCATGATTCTTTCTTTTCACCCCTGTTTTGTTGCGGATGCACAAATCATCCTGGCGGACCGGAATCTGAGCGCTGCCGACCGGCGCCTGATCCGGAGTGCGGATGCGATCCTTCTTCCTCAGACCTGCTCGGCCGCTCTATATAAGGCGTGCTCTGCATCAAAGGCCTTTGTGGTCCCCGATTATGGACTGCGCTTCAAATACCCGGGCAAGGTCGGACAGAGCATTCTTTTCGAGAAGGCGAAAATCCCTCACCCTGTGACAAAAC